>CBDUQN010000037.1:0-28377 GCA_965369375.1 uncultured bacterium
CCCGCTTAGATAATAGCTAATACGCCCACAATTTCAATCCGATAATTCCCCAATATCCGAGATAGAGGGTCATACCGACAAAACACATAGAAACAATCAAGGCATAGATGCGTTCTACATGTTTTACCGGCATCCTGAAACTTCTTATTGCAAAGAACAGGCTGCTAAACGAAAGAAACGCAAATACCCACGATACGATAAAGAAAAATATGTTCTCGGGCGTTTTCTGTCCATACTCCATCAGGGATTGAGTTGCCACAAATATCAGCGCGACAACAAAGAGGACAATCGCGATCAAAGGGATAATTCGGATTCGCAGGTATTGAGCTCGATCCTTCTTTTTCGTGATTCGTTTGTACACCTCGACGGGCATCCATAGGACGGCAAAGAGCATTGTCGAAAACATCACCAGCCATGAAAATATGAAGAGAGTCCTCTCGAACCACGCCTTCCACGAAGGAGTCTTCTCGTAGCTGGATCTTCCGCGAATAAAGGCTATCGTCTCATCGCGCGTTACAAAGAATGCCTTGCTCGCCATCAATTCCTCGGGCAATCGAAAGGTGTTTTCCGTCACGGGAAGAAGCGGGACCCACCCCCCTCCGAACAGGGGATCACCGAGATAAAGCGTATCGCCGTCCAGCTTTATCTCTATATAGTTAGTGATCATATCGATCCATGCGCTGATCTGCTGCTGCGGATTGCGCAACTGGTACCAGCCGGCATACTCGCCGAGTCTCTCCGCCGAGATTTCGAGTGAAGCAACGGATTGCGATTTCTGCGCCTCTCTATCTCCGATGGTAAATTCTCTCAAAACCCTCCAGACGGCCGACACCCCCCGGGCAAAATCGGCATCATAGCGGTTCGTCAACAACACGCATCCCCTGTCGATCTCCCTCGAGAAGGTATAGGCGCCGGCGAAGCCGGCCGTCGAGCCGAGATGGCTGTAAAACCGAAATCCACTATAGTACCCGATCCCGATTCCCCTTCCGGTGCCCTCCTTCAGTCCCGCCCGTGCCGCCGGATCGGTCGATGATGATTCCATCCTATCGATCAGTGCCTCACTAAAGACTTCCGTTCCCGCAACTGTGCCCTTGTTCAACATGCATTGTACAAAGCGGGCCATTTCGAGCGCGGATGTATTGAGCTCACCGGCGGGTCTCGTATAGGTGTGCCAGTATGGGACGGGCTTGTAATCGCTCTCGTATCCCTGCGCAAGGAGTTGCTCGCTTTCCCGGGTCAGTCTGAATGTCGATGTCGGCATATTCAAAGGTTCGAGAACATTCTTTTTCAGATAGTCCTCGAAATTCTCGCCCGTGACTTTTTCGATGATGCAACCTGCTATGGCGAACCCGACACTGGAGTATGAATGCCATGCTCCCGGCCGCCATCGGACCTTCAGGCAGTTCTCACTTACCTTCAGCCCTTCCAGCAGAGGCGTGGCCGGATCGCCTTCGAGATAAAAATCATTGAAATGGGTATCGTTGAATCCGGCGGTATGTTCGAGCAGATGAACGATACGAACAGGATCAGTTTCCCGCCATCGATTGATGATATCCAGTTCGGGAATGATCTCATGAACCGGATCCTGCAGATCGATTCTTCCCTCCTCGACGAGTTTCAAGATACCCAAGGCCACGAAGCTCTTGGCAATGGAACCCGCGCGGAAATGAGTGTTCTCATCAACCGGCGATTTATCGTCATAACGTGCATACCCCAGACCCTCGAGGCAGATAATCGAATCTTTCGAAACAATCGCAATCGCCGCGCCGGGGATTTTATATTTTGTTATCAAGGTGTCGATCTGGATTTTCAAATTCTCGAGTGCAGCCGGCTCAAGTTGATCCGTTGTGTCGTGCCCGCCTGTCTGCGAGTAGCAGATGCCCGAAAAGAGTATCACCATGGCCGAAGCAATCGAAAAAGACGCAATGTGCCAAGATGCTCTTCCCATATTTACCCTTCCGATACAGCCGAGACAATAAAAACACACTTAATGCGCAAGGATATTTTTCCCATACTTATCCTCCCGGTATCGTATTTATATTAGTTCGGCATACGAACCGTTATTGTATTTGTTGCTCGAGCGGATAACCAGGAAGAATGCACTCCTAAAGGCGATAAATTATCTTCATGTCTATTCCTGTTCCCGGTATAATGCGACCCGGTGATGTTTTTTCATACTATCAGGGAGTAACATGTCATGCAGAGAATAAAATCCATGTTTCCGGCACGGGAGTCGATCCGCCCCGAACAAACCTGGAAGCGAAAAGGAGTCAGCCTCCTGCCGGTTGCATGCTTTGCACTGCTGCTCGTGTTGAGCGTTGCAGGCTGCTCCGAAGACGACACCACGTGCCCTTCTGAATTCGGGGCGCCGAGGGTGGCCCTCACCTACCCGGCGGAGGGCGATACCCTGGTGCCGCCGGATACCTTCGTAACGGTTACCTTCGACGAGGCGATGGATCCCGCGACAATCTCGTCGGGCACATTCACACTCGAGGGTCCACGGGGGACGGTTGCGGCGACGGTATCGTACCACGATCGAACAGCGACACTCATGCCTCTCGTGCAGCTTGCAGGTCATTCAATACACACCGCGCGTATCGATGCCGGCGTCACCGACATTGCGGGCAACCGGATGGGCGTGGCCTATGCATTTTCGTTCACCTCGGGTCTGGCAAGACTCATGCTTTATCCGGACATAGAATTCACCGTCCGTGACAACGGCAAGGACGGAACGCCCGACGAGCTGTTCGGCGGCGGTCCGCCGGGCCGGCACCTCCAGGTGGGAGATACCGATACATATGCCGACCGCGCGGTAATGGAATTCGAGCTCGGGGAAATCGTGCACGATGAGGTTCTCGAAGCTGTTCTCTTCTTCACATTCTCTGCAAGCACCGATCCAAATACACCGGCCCGCATCGAGGGATGGGGCTTCCGCGGCGACGGCGAGGGAGAGCTCACTGACTGGAGCGCGGGCCATCTCATTCGGGGATACGACGATTTAGAAATCAGGGAGAATATGACTGTCGTCTTTCCGCTTACGGACACTATCAACGACGCCCTGGAAGCGGGAAGCACGCATGTAGGTTTTCGGCTCGTCATAACCGGCGGGCCGCATGGCGAGATCCATACCACGCTCTCGCCGGATCCAGACGATGCCCCGAGAATTCTGATCCTCTACTGAAGATGCTTGACCAATCGAGCTGCGTATACTATAACTGGTGGGCGAAAAATCGACCATACGATTGACATAACCCGAGAAGGAGGAGCGAGAATGAATGCGTGCAGGAATCACATTCGGTTCGTCGGAGCGGTGCGGTTTTTGGCAATTGCCATGGTCCTGACATTCGGGATTGTGCTGCTCGGTTCGCATGCAACATACGCCAAATCGGCGAAGGAGATCGACGTGAGCGTCGACGTCGCCCTCGAGCGCTTCAAGGAAGAGGTAAAAGGAGCAAAAGAGTTTCTCGATGCGGCAAAGGGCCTTCTCATGTTGCCGGGTGTCTTCAAGGCCGGCTTCGTCTTCGGCGGTGAGTACGGCGAGGGAGCCCTGCGGATAGGCGGCAAGACGGTTGATTACTACAGCATCGCGGCCGGATCGTGGGGGATCCAGATCGGCGCGCAGAAGAAGAACGTCATCATGATTTTCATGACGGACGAGGCGCTCGAGAATTTCCGCAAGAGTTCCGGCTGGAAGGCAGGTGTCGACGGATCGGTGGCCATGATCGAGATCGGCGCAGGCGGCGCGGTCGATACAAAAACTTTGACGCAGCCTATCGTCGGTTTCATCTTCGGTCAGAAGGGGCTCATGGTCAACGCGACGATCGAGGGCTCGAAATTCAAGAAGCTCGACAAGTCGAAAGAGATCGAGAAGGAAAAGAAGGAAGCCGAGAAGGAAAAGAAAGAAGCCGAGGAAGAGGAGAAAGAGGAAAATTGAGCCGTCTTCTCGTCGTTCTATATAAATAAAGCTTTCCAGAAGGAATGCTTTTCCGGGCGGGCTCAAAACAGAACCGCCCTGAGACGATCTTGCAATTGAAGGATGATGCTGCGGTCCATTCTTATCACGACATACCTGTCCCCGGAATAAATCAAGCTGGAATCATCCGGTATATGATTCAAAGATAGGGCCAGCGGAGCATCATTTCTCGCCAGGAGGTAATGAAACTTCTCTCCCTCGAGCTCATCGACAAGAGCCGTTGCTGATCTTCTGAGGTTCGCAGGATCAATCACCTGCCGATCGACTTCCATGTCAGCGGGTAATCCCAACTTTTCGAGAACTCTTGTCTTCTGGAAATAATTATCTGTCAGTGACCAATGTCCACAGTAGACCCTGAAACCGCTCAGGCCCGGAAGAACCATCCCTGCCTGCGCATCGGTTAACACCGTTGGAAACCTGTCACCTGCATCTTCTTGGATCTCCCGTACCGCATGAAACAGATCGAGATCCAGCGTCACCGGATCGCGGGCAAACCAGGAAACGGCGACAAGAGGAGATGCGACAGATACGGCGATAAGACAAAGTGCCAATACCTGTCTGGCTCTCTTGCGATGAATGCGTCCCTGCAAGTGATGTACTCCCAGCCCTGCGAGAATGCCGAGCGGTATGGTGCATCCACCACACAACTTGGAAAGGCCACTGTGCAAAACGACGAGGATCGCAGCGGCCGCTACCGCCCATGCGGTGAGAAATGCGATGCCCGGGGTAATCAACCTGTCGCGTACAGTGAGCACGCCGACGGCGGCGAGAATCCATAGGATGAGAAAGGCCGTTCCCCAGTATGCGGGACGAACGAGATTCAAAGACATGCTCGTGAAGTTGCTCCAAACCGGCTGATAGGTAACCCATAGTGAATGCACGGTCAGCGGGAGTATGCCGCAGGCGAGACATAGCAGGATGGCAGCTCGCCGCCTCCGAATCGCACTCGGAAGATGCAAAGCATACGAGACGATCACGGTCAGGGAGTAGGTCACCAATATCATTACAGGCTCATAGGGCCGGACCGATGCGAGGCATAATGAAAGAGCTATTAAAAGGATGATGCGTTGCATCGATAGCCGCCTCTCGAAGCTCTCTGAAGAGACGATCATCAAGCAGAGCACGGAAAGGATGGCGAGAGAAACCGAATGGTACGGATAGGCCGCGAATGCGCTGATCGGATAAAGATCAAAGTAGTAGAGATCGGGTGAATACTTGATTGAAACTTGCAGCAGTTTCCCCAGGCTTCCCCTGTTCAGCATATTGGGGATCCAGGAGACACCGCCGCCACCGAGCGCCAAACAAACGGCGATGATTGCCGTTGTATGAGAGAACGCCAATCGGCGGCAGAGACGCCAAACGCCCAGTATGAATACCGGGATCGACAGGATTCCAAGCAGGTTCAGTACCGCAAGCGGGCTTATCGACAGGAGGGCGGCGAGCCTCCCGACCGCAAAGAAAAAAGGCGACAGATGCAATCGCTTGTGCTCGGTCGTCGTGTAAAGGGAGCCGACTGGATAGATGCCGTTTTTTGTTTGCTGCGCCCACGCACAGTAGGAAAGGTTATCCTGTGGATTGTAGACAACGCCATAAACGGCTCTTTGCGAATTTTCTATCTCTCTGTACGGCTGCCATCCCGATATGAATGTATGAAATCCTACCGGGATCAATATGGTGATAAGGATGATGACACCGAGTATTCTTTTCAATAATGTCCCCCCAAAAACAGCGACGTGAAGGAATCGCCCGGAAACGACACGGCAAAAAAGCATCAAATATATTCAACAGCCGCCGCACTTACAAACCAAGCAGGGATGCAATGATCAGGCGCTGGATCTCGGATGTGCCCGAGTAGAGCTTACTCGAGACGGCGTCGCGCAATTCACGCTCCATTTCGTATTCGGCCATGTACCCGTAGCCGCCGTGGATCTGAACGGCGTCGAGGGCCGACTGCACCCAGCTCTCGCTGATCTGCAGCTTGGCCATCGCCGCTTCGAGAAAGATACTCTTGCCCTTGCTCCGCAACCAGCCCGCCCGGTAGAGCAGGGCGCGTGAGGTTTCCAGCCGCATCTTCATATCGACGATCTTTTCGGCGATGAGCTGGAACTTCCCGATGGGCTCGCCGAACTGCCGCCGCTCGTTGGCGTAGTTGATACACGTCTCGAGCATCCGCTCCATGGCACCGACGGCGCTCGCTAGAATGCAGCTTCGCTCCCAGGTCATCGAGTCTGTGAAGAGATTTTTCCCAGCGCCTTCACGGCCGAGACGGCTCTCCTCTGAAACCTCACAGTCGTCGAAGTAGAGCTCGCACATGGGAGAGGCCTTGAGCCCCATTTTCTGCGTGTGCTCCCCCAGCGAAAGACCGGCGGCGCCCTTTTCCACGAGGAATGCGGTGACGCCATTGGGACCTTTTGAGCGGTCGACGGTCGCGTATACGAGTATGATGTCGGCGACGGGACCGTTTGTCACGAACACCTTGCTGCCGTTGAGGACATATCCATTGCCGCGCTTCTCGGCGGTCGTCGTGATACTGTATGCATCCGAACCGGCGGACGGTTCAGACATGGCGTTTGCCCCGATGAGCTCTCCGCCGCACAATCCGGGGAGATAGCGCTTTTTCTGCTCGTCGGTCCCGAAGTTCAGCAGCGGAATCTCGAGTGTCCACATGTGCGCGTTGATGGAAAAGACGAGACCGTTGTCCTTGCAGCCGTATCCGAGGCTCTCGAGAACTCCCATCGTCGTGAGCGCATCCATCCCCAATCCGCCGTACTCCTCGGGAATGGGCAAGCCGTGGATCCCAATCCCGGCACATTTGAGCCATCCTTCCCGGTTGAACTCGCCCCGCTTCTCCCGGTCGGCGTACCCCTCGTTCAACTCGCCCTTTGCGAATTTCAGAATCGACTCACGGAGTTGAGCCTGTTCATCGGACCATGCAAAATCCATCGTTCACTCTCCTCGGGATTGATTCTTTTTCGAAGCGGCCCCACCGGCATCATCGGACGACTGCAATTTCTGGTAATCGATCTTGTCCGTCGAGGTTTTGGGCAGTTTCGTATGGAACTGGAACAGATCCGGAACGAAATAGAGCGGCAGTCGCTGGGAGCAGAATTGTTTGAGCCCGATGAGGGACATTCGATCCCCGTCGCGCGTGACGAGATGGGCCACCACCTTGACACCGGCCTCGTCGTCGGGCAGGGCAATCACCGCCGCCTCCCTGACGTTCTCGTGCTGGTAGAGGCAGGATTCGATCTCGCCGAGCTCGATACGGTACCCCCGTTTTTTCACCATTCGATCTTTGCGCCCGATAAAGAGGAGATTCCCGTCCGCCTCCTCGATAACCACATCTCCCGTCCGGTACCAGCGGCCCCGCTCGCCGAGATCGATGAAGGCGAGCTCGTTCTGTTCCGGCAGATTCCAATAGCCCTGCATCACACCGGCCCCCCTGATTAGCAGCTCTCCCGCCGTTCCCCTCCCGACTCCGTTCCCTTCCGCGTCGACGACCAATCCCTTGTAGTGAGGGCAGACGATACCGATGGGATACGGTTCGGTACGGTCCTCCTCCACGACCGGCGGCAGCTCGTAGAAGGTGCAGACATTCGTCTCGGTGGGACCGTACAGGTTGAAATAACGCGGATGGGGAAGCAGTTCTTTCAAGGCGCGCAGATGTACGATCGGGAAAACCTCGCCGGCAAACAGAATGTGCCGCAGCGCGGAGTAATCGTGGTTTTCCATCTTTCCGAATTGTGTAAGCAGCGCCAAAATCGACGGCGTCGAATACCAGACCGTCAACCTGCGATCGGCTATAAAACCGGCAAGGGTCACCGGGTCCTTGCCCATGCTCTCCGGCACGAGCACCAGCGTCGCCCCGTGCCTCAGCGGCGTGTAGATATCGAGGATCGATAGATCGAAATGGAACGGCGCGTGGGACGAGAACCTGTCTTCGGGGACCGGCTCGAAGGCATCACTGCACCAGTCGATGAAGCACTCGGCGTTACGGTGAGAGAGCATGACTCCCTTTGGACGGCCCGTTGAGCCTGATGTGTAGAGCATATAGGCAAGATCGTCCGGCGCCGATTCCACACTTTCACTCCGAGGAGCGGCGGAAACTGCATCTTCACTGTCCAGCATCGCGCGCAATGGAGCGCCCCCTCCCACGCCATCCAGTGTTAGAACGGTGCGGTCGGTCTCCAGCTCATGGAGCTGCGCCGCCATGGCCGTCTCGAGAACGGCCTCCGTCATGATGACGCGAACCGAACAATCGCTGAAGATAAATGCGTTACGGGCAGGGGGAGCGGTGGGATCGACGGGAACATACGCCGCACCGCACTTGAGGATGCCGATGATGCTTGCAATCGAGTCGATCGATTTGTGGAGACAGATTCCTGCCCGGTCACCCTTCTCGACGCCCAGGCTCACCAGGCGATCCCGCAGGCGATCGGTCAGGCCGTCAAGAGCGCGGTACGTGATAGAAGCGCCGGACGGCTCCTCGACGGCGACATTTCCGGGATATTCAGCCGCCGCCTCGATGAAGTAATAATGGAGGGCCATGCGAGTTCCCTTTTCCTCATCCGAGCTTCGATGTCACCAGTCTGCAGATATCGGTGATTGTGTTGAGATTCTCTGAATCCGCCTCATGAGCGGCGACCGCGATGTCGAACTCCTTCTCCAGGAAGGTGATCAATTTCAGTGTCGCTATCGAATCGAGGATCCCCGATGCGATCAGCGGTGTGTCCTCCTTGAGCTCGTCGGGGTCTTCTCCGGGGAGGAATTCGTTGAGGATGAAATCTCTCACCTTTTCATTTATTACTCTCTCGTCCGGCACTGCCTCTCTCCTTTCGGCTCGGAAATATACGTTTCACTCTTTCGCTCCCGTTCCCGGTCGGAGCGATTCGATTGTAAGCTCTCGAACCATTTCTGTGTAGAGTTTATCGGCGAGCATCCGATGTCCCTCCGCGTTGGCATGAAGGTCCCACGATGCGATCCAGAGATCCTTGTAGTTATCGGACGCCGATGCATATGCGTCGAAAATCTCTATCACGATAAAACCGCTCTCACCGGCCACATCCATTTGCTTGAGGATATCACGTTGGTAGCCGGGGGATTCGTCGCGGGGCTGCGGTATATAGAGTGCTATAGGCAGAATTCCCCGCTCCTCACACAGCTCAACCATACGACGATAAATCCAGCCGAGGAGCTGCTCGCGGTATGGCCTCAACTTCGCCTTGGCAACAGCATAATCCATTCCTTCCTCTATCCCCGCGGAGCGGGCGATTTCATCGAGCTCGGGCCAGGCATGCTCGTACATGCCCGTCGCCCCGCGAATTACTTCCTTTGCGACTCCGTTCAAATCGTTTATCCCGACGTTCATGAACGCATCGGGATCGAAGTCGAGCATCTTGTTCTCGAGCTCGTGCAGGCGCGAGAGAGGAGCGTATCCGCCCACCGAGAAATTCAGTATCTCGTAGCGGAGACCGGTGCGCGGAGTTATCTCTTCGTTCAGACGGTCTTCAACGACATTCTCAAAGCTCTCATCATCCCCGACACCGGTGCCCATGGCGTGGGAGGCGCCGATCAAAACGATGCGATACGTTCCCTCCGGCTTCGCTTTCTCGTACTCGCGGTCCCGCATGGCCCAGCGATTGGTGCTCATAATGGCTCTCTTGAAGACCACCTCCCGCGACGGCAGCAGCTCGTGCGTGGGAAAACCGCCCGTGCGATGCATCGCCCAACACCGCTCCCAATCGGCGGGACGCCCCTTGTAGAGCTCGGCGAGCTGGGGATTGAAGCGTGTCACGTTGGTGAGATCCTCGTAGTAGCCGCGATCGAGCAGCTGCGCGTCGCGACTGGTGAGAAGAAACGGATTCTTTACTCGATCGATCACATTCGCCAACACCGGAGGATAGAAAAAATACAGCTGGGCATAGACCAGAACCACGAGCGCGGCGCTGAACGCCGATACCCCGATCGCGGATAGGGGGATGGGAATGCCGATCAGCTTTATCCGGGGCTCGCTTTCGACCTCGCCGCGGCCCCGCTTCTCGATCCGGGAATGCAGAACGGATACGATGCCGAGGATAAGCAGCGCGCCGACAATCCATAACGCGTCCTTCGGGCCGGGCCGAAGGAGCATTCCCGCTATGAGCCTCAGCTCGTTGAAAGATTGCGTCGACCAGATCGCCCAGCTGATGGTTATCACAACAAAGGTGCCGATAGTGCGTAATGCGAGCCCCAGGTCTGTCTTCACCGTTCTTTTCGCCTTACCCAGCCGCCGCAGGCGGCCGCGGCGATCTTCCTGGATCATGTTGCCGAGAACGACGAGGCCCATCACCAACCAGAAGATGATATCCTGCCAGATCACGGGAAAGGAGCCGCGTATCCAGAACCACTGGTAGGAGTGGAGGGCCCACGTAGCGAAGAAGGCGATGCACGTGACCAGAATAAGCGTCGCCGTGGCGCTCAAATCCCGCTTGAATCTGAAATAAAAGGGATTGAAGAAGATCTTCTGCAGGAACTCCTTCCAGTAGATATTGATCCGTCTCCAGTAGTCCGTGAAGCTCGAAGCGAGAAAGTAGAAGTAGTTCGTTTGCGGCAGGTTGAATCCGAACAGGCGCATGATACCGATCACGAGATGGAAGCTGCCCGAGATCCGCAGATAGAGAAGGTAGGGACGCACGAGGTAGAGCGCGGCGCCCGCGGCGGAATCGATCGTGGCCGGATCCGGTGATAGGTACTGGTAAACCACCCGGTATAGTATCAACTGCGTCAGGCCGCGGAAAATCCAGTTGATCCCGGTCTGATAGGTTTCGAAGGCATCGGCCTGGTAGTGCCCCCTGCTGAATGTCTTGTAATCGACCACAGGGAAGAGGGGGAAGCACACATTGGGCAGCATGAAGAAGTATCCCATGCTGCGCCAGACGCCGAACGGGGCCGTCTTGTTTTTGAGATCGTAGAGATAGACTATCATCCGGAACATGAACATCGATCCGAAGATCGGCCAGATCCCCGGTGACCAGGGCGGCTTGAGCACCTCGGCACGAAAGACCGCCAGGATCACACCGGTTGCCAGTATGAGCATTACTCGGATGCTGAAACGCACCGGTAGATTGGCGAGCAGAATAAGCACGGCTCCCAGACCGACCAGCCAGGCCCCCTGAAGGAAACCGAAGAGAAGGGCGATGCCCGCGAGAGACAGAAAGACAAAGAACGGCAGTCGCAGACGCATCGGCAGCAGGGCATTTATGATAAATCCGATCGAAGCGAGAGCGAATATCCGAAAGAAGGCCTCGCTCTCGATGGAATAAGCCCTCACGAGGGCGAGGAGCAGAGCCATCTCCAGCCCGAGCAAGGCGAGTCTGCCCAGATTGATCCATGACAATCCCTCGAACCAGGCGTTACGGTCCCGGCCGTCCCCGTGTGCGGCGCCCTGCAATGCATTTGCGTCTCTATGCTCGTCCAACGATAATCCCTCGCTAAGTAATTATATAATTGCTCATTATAACAAAATATCTTATCCCTCTTCAAAATATTTGTGGAAAGGGTGCGATATCCACCGTGTGAGGCTACCGGGCCTATTGTGGAATCGTCGGTTATGGAGGATTCATCACTTCAGCAACACCATCTTCTTCGTTTGTACAACGTCCCCGGCGACGAGGCGATAGAAATAGATCCCGCTCATGATCGCCCCTCCCCCGTCATCTGTCGCCGTCCAGGTGATCTCTTTTCTGCCGGCGTCCATATGCTCGTCCACGAGCGTGGCAACGAGCTCACCGTTCACATTGTAAACGGTGAGCTTCACGTGCGCCGCTCCCGGGAGGTCGTAGCGTATCACCGTCGACGGGTTGAAAGGGTTGGGATAGTTCTGCATCAGGAGAGCATGTTTTTGTGTTTCGGATAGACCCCCATCGTCCACGGCGGTCGTGACGATCCTTCTCATCATGGATGGATCGCCGTAGAGGTTGAAGTTGCACTGGTTGATATGTTCGGCGTAGTGATCCCAGCCGTAATTCTGATAGCAGTAGTGCTTGGCGTCGTAGAGGGCCTCGCCGAGCTTCTCGTTCTCACTGATCCCGTGACGGTTGAATTCGTAGCAGATCGACTCGGCGCCGCCGGGATTTGTGATCACATTCGCCGAGATCCAGGCCGGCCGCGTGGAGCTCACTATGCCCGCCGATGCGCCGAATCCGGGTTTGGTCAGGAGATCGATGCCGAGATTGCCCACTCCATTGGGCTCGGGGTATCCCACATTGCAGGAGACGGCGAAGACGATCGATGGATAGTCGTCATCGAGGGCGCACCAGCAATCGATGAGCGTCGGCCAGCTTACCCCGTCCGAGCCGTCGGTTTCCATAACACCATCTCCATCATCCCAGTCCCATACGGTGCGGGACACGCCGAAGGGCGCGCCGTGACCCGACCAGTTCACGACCCCGTACTGTCCGGTTTGCCAATCGCCGATCCAGGCCGCCAGACTTACCGCGGGCCACGGGAAGTCGGAAGGAGACAAGCCATTCTTTTCCGTGTAACGGCTCACCGTCCAACCGCTCATGATATCTATCTCGATCTGGTTCAGAAGTGTCGACCCGTCGATCTTCGGATAACCTTGATAGTTCTGGTTTTCATAGAACAGTATCGATCCCGGCTGGAGCGCCTGGTCCTTCCAGGCCCCATCGTCAACTTCGAAGCTCACCAGCTTGTCGAGCGCGTACGTTATCCGGGCCGTATCACTCGTGGGAATGCGGCCCACATAGACTTCGGCGAGGAAATCGGGATTGTCTTCGAGATACTCGCCATGATAGCCGTCGCCGTCGTAGTCCCAGGAATCAGCGTCGGGAAGCGAGAGATCGGCGTAGTAATTGTCGGACGGCACGGAGCCGCCTGCGTTTCCATAGTTGTAGGGATTATGCGTGTGGTCGGCCGGATTTGGATAGCTGTAACGCATAGGCACCGTTGCGTAGTCCCCGACGATG
Organism: uncultured bacterium; assembly: GCA_965369375.1. GTDB lineage: Bacteria > Krumholzibacteriota > Krumholzibacteriia > Krumholzibacteriales > Krumholzibacteriaceae > CBDUQN01. The sequence continues at coordinate 12,940 of CBDUQN010000037.1, forward strand.
AGCACATACTCAATTCCCCAAAGTGCGTAGTAGCTTCTGAGGAAATTACGGATCTGTTCTGTGAGGTCGATGCCCGGCTGACCGGCGATATCGGCATCGGTCAAGAGAACGGTTCTCACGCTGTATCCCAGCGTTGCTTTCCAGGTGATAAAATCGGAAGCAGCTATCGCGGCTGTAAGGGAATCGACGGTGATGATCACATAGTCGTACGTTTCCTGCGAGATCCTGTTGGCTGGCTGGCCGGCCCTGTAGAGATCTCTTACATCGCTGTAATTGACAAATAGTTTCGATGCTTTTCTATCGGCCACCCGGTCATGCATGAGCGCCTCCGTCTCCAGGGCGCGGGCGGTGCCCGGTAACGGAAGGCTGAAATGCACCGTTACGCGGACGGCGTCGTATAGCGTCAGCCTGCCGGAGAGCGGACGGTAGCTGAAGGGGCAAACCGAGACGGAAGCGTAGGCGTACTTGCGCAATCCGCCCGAGCCGGTGATTCTCGCGATCTCTTTCGGGTAGGCGTCGTCGGTCGAGTAGGCGGCCTCGTTGCTCTCCCGCCACTCGAGCCGCATCCTGGCGGCGAGCTCACGGCGCGGCCGTGACTCTCCCAGCGGCACTATCGGCGGGGCCGGTGCTATCCGATCGATTCCCGACAGCAGCCTGCCGCCTATTCCCTGAGCCTCGACACGCAGTACCCGCGCGCCGGGGGGGAGTGCGATCAGGAGTTTCTTCTCTGGCAACATCGGCCTGCCCGGCTGCATCCGGTAGCCGAATCCTTCCATGACGATTCTCTGTCCGCCGTCCGCGAGCAAGACCCGATAATCGGCGGATCGGACGACTATCTCCACCTGATCCGTCGGCCCGTCGGCGGGATCGGACCGGCCCGCTGCGGGCGCGAGGCACCCGATCAACATAACAACTGCGAAAAATCGTATCCGTCTCATGTCAGTACCCCCGTTGCTACTGTGTATGCGTGATCTCTATATGTATTATATCACAAGGAGTTCTATAAAATCAACGCCCGGCCGAACGGGGTTTGTCCAATGGGGACATGCCAATCGGCGGAGCATGAGGCATAACACTTATTGCGTCGGTGGAACATTCAATTGAAGAAAAAGAAACCTGCGCGTGTGATAATTTCGTGACATTTAAATGGTATTATTAGCATCTATAAAAATATATAAGCTGCTCATGTTTAGGAAATTTTCGGAGGTTGCTGCTATGGGGTTGCGTGCTATTGTATCATTGCGACTAATACTGCTCTGCATTCCAGCGTTCCTTATTATGACAATGCTGCTGCCCGCTGGTATTCTCGCCCAGAGCGAAGCTATCGAGACAGAAGAGCTGCGGCTGCCAATCGGCCTTACCGCAGAGGAAAAGACGAGGCTTCATGAAATCGGGATGGGTCATCTGGCGACGCCTCCACCTCCCGGGCCGGTGCGGAAGTGCGCCCAGTGGGAACCCATCGAGGGTGTGTTGATTCGCTACAACCGTGGATTCGGGATTCCGTATGATCTCATCCGCGAGTATGCCGAAGATCTCACGGTGTACATTCTGTGCAGATCCCGTCAACAGAATACCTGCTACAACAACCTTTCAAACAACAATGTGAATATGGACAACATCGTTCTCATCGACCTGCGCACCGACTCCATCTGGACCCGTGACTACGGGCCCCAGATCATTTTCTGCAACGGAATGTGGTGCTTCGCGGACCACATTTACAACAGGCCCCGGCCGTATGACGATCAGATCCCCGTTGACCTCGGTGAATTGTGGGGCTGCAACGTCTACGGATCGGATCTCGTCCACTCCGGCGGCAACTTCATGCCGGACGGGCATGGTACCGGTTTTTCCACCGATATGATCTGGGAGGATAATTCCGGGTTGAGTCACGGGGAAATCGCGCAAATGATGGAAGATTATGTGGGAATTACGAATTATGTCGTCCTCCCCTCCATCGATCCCGGCGGAATACACCACATAGACTGCTGGGCCAAGCTCGTGAATGAAGAGACGATCATCGTGAAAGAGATCCCGCCCGGCCATCCCCACTACGACCAGCTCGAAGCAAATGTAGCCTACCTCGAGACGCTCACCAACTGTTACGGACGGCCCTACAATATTGTTCGGATTAACTGCGGCGGCATCGGGGGCGATAATGTCGCCGCCTACACCAACTCGCTCATTCTCAACAACAAGGTATTCGTCCCGACCTACGGAATAAGCACCGATGCAGCCGCACTCGCGACATACGCGGCCGCCATGCCCGGCTACGAGGTGCTCGGCTTCGGCGGCGAATGGCTCTCGGACGACGCCATACATTGCCGGGGAATCGGGATCTTCGATCGTCAAATGCTCATGGTCGATACGAATCCGCTCCAGGACAGGGAGATCAATGACAGCGACTACGAGGTGACCGCATTCGTCGATGACAGGAGCGAAACGGGGCTCATCGCCGGCTCACCACTCGTATACTGGCGTGTAGAGGGTTCCGCTGATTTCAACTATGTGGTTATGCCGCCCACCGCCGATCCGGATATCTACGTTGCAGCCATACCACAGCAGGATGATGAAGTGAACATCGAGTATTATATATCCGCCGAGGATAACAGCGGCAGGCGGGCCGCACGCCCCATAACGGCTCCCACCGCACGGTACTCCTTCTACACCGGTTCGGCCGCGCCGGTGGCCACGCTCCTGCAGAATTATTCCGCCGAATTCAACGAGCCGCATATCGTGGTGCGTTGGACGCTCGCCGAGGCCGGAACGGATATGCAGTTTTACGTCTCCCGCGTCGAGGCGGCCGGTGGAACCTTTAGCGAGCTCTTCACTCCCGAAATCGAACGGGAAGACCTCTCCTTTACGTTCAGGGATCGGAGCATCACAGCCGGCGCGTCGTATCGATACCGCGTGGAGGTAGCGGATGAAGCGGGTCGCCGAATTCTATTCGATACCGAACCGGTTTCCATTCCTTCCCTGCGTCTTGCCCTGTTCCAGAATCATCCGAACCCGTTCAACCCGTCGACAACGATCCGTTTCTACCTTCCCGAGGAATCGTTCGTAACGGTAAAGGTTTATGACGCCACCGGAAGGGAGATTTCCTCTCTCGTTGACAGGCACCTGGAAGAAGGTTACCACTCGGTTGACTGGATCGGACAGGACGCATTCGGGAACGCGGTGACTTCCGGCGTCTACTTCTACAGTCTGAAGAGCGGCAAGGAGATTTTGACGCGCAAGATGATCCTGCTCCGATAGCGCGTCCTTCTTGCCTCATTACCGGAGTTATATCCAATCCTGGTATATTATATGCTCTTATCTAATCCTTGGGTATCCCCTTTATATGTAAAGCCTTCTGGCTGGAGCCCGGTAGCAGACGATGAAAAGTAGAGGCAGAATCCTTTTCGCAAGCAACGATCTATCTCTGGTCAAATCCATCAGGCCTTTCCTCGCGAGGGAAGGTTTTGATGTCCAGACGGCACAGACGGGAAACAAAGCGTTGGAGCACTATTTCAATGCGAAATACGCCCTCGTCGTATTGGATCAAACACACTCCGGTGTTTCCGCCTCGAAGATCTGTCAGCAAATCCTGGCAACCGATCGCAATACCCCCATCATCATTCTGAGTAACCGTAGAGACACGCGCGACTGCATTCGATGGCTGGAGGCCGGGTGCGATGACTACCTCGCGAAGCCATTCAGCACCCGGGAATTCGTAGCGCGTATCAGGACGGTTTTGCGCAGGTACGAACGAGCGCAGCGAATAGCAAGGGGCAAGCCGATGGGGAGGCGGATCAGTATCAACGGCCTCGAGATAGATCCGGAGAAAAGACATGCTATTATATCGAAAAGAACGGTGAAACTCACCGCAAAAGAATACGAGCTCCTCTGTCTTCTCGCCTCGAATCCCGGGAGGATCTACTCGAGGCGTCAGCTCCTCGACTTACTGTGGGATTACGATGAGGACGTCTACGAGCACACGGTGAGATCGCACATCAATCGCCTGAGAAAGAAAATCGAACCAAAACCCCACGCACCCCAATTCATCCTCACCGCATGGGGAATCGGCTATCGTTTCAGCGACAGGAAGCCACGGTCGTAGTTCTCACGGCTGCAAGTTTTGTATGATTCCCCTTCTTCAATCCAGCCAACCGAGCACATCCCGGATGATCGACCAGCGCGGTTTCGCACCGGCACGTTTCTTCCCGAGAATCCAGTAGTCGAACAGCGATGCGATGGTCTTATCTTTCCGTTTCAGATCTACCCACGTGTCGAGAAAATCCACCATCTCTCTGTCCTCTCTGGCAACGACATAAGCGAGCGGGACGGCGAGAATATTTGGATGAGGCACGGTAACGGAATACTCCGGATAGATCAGACACCATGATGAGCCGCTCGCGGCGCCAAACACAAGCGCATCGACCTCCTCTGCGCGTCCCGCGAAATATTCGCGGGGAGAATCGAGGATTACGATCTCGGCGTGCGGCAGATGATCCCTCAATTTGGCAATATAGTAAGGATTATTCGGGACGGCAATTTTCAGAGAATCAAGTTCCCGAACCTTCTCCCAATTGCCGAATACCTCCCGGAGATGGTCCTTCACAATAAAACACATGGTTTCGTCGATGTACGGCGCCGAGTAAGAGATCTCTTTCATATTATCGGTAGTGACAGTAAAACCCGACATAACGATATCGAGGTAACCCGCATCGAGAAATCCGGGTACATCACTAAAGGGCACACGAACGAACTCGATAGTCACTTTCAGTTCCGCCGCCAGCCGATGAGCCATCTCGATATCTAATCCGACGAGCTCATCGTCCGCATTTCGGAAGGCCCACGGAAGTGCATCCTTCCTGTATCCGACACGGATAAAGCCGCGATCATAAATACGATCGAGTGTCGACTTTGTGTCGTCTTCCGAGACGATCGTCTCGGGCGGTTCATCGAGTACCCTGTGCTCGACCGGCTCGTACAGAAATGATCTGCCTATAAACAAATCGTATTTATCGTACTCGTATGCGAGGGACTCGAAGGTGACACGAACCGCACCGAGCACGATAAAAGTAAAAACAGCGGTCAACACAACGTAACGTACAAATAGCGGCCAGCGAAATGTTATCAACTTACTGACCGCACATGCACTGAGCAACGCAAGGGACAATGTATGCATGGCAGCAAGCATGGCCCCGAAACGGCTGCTCACCAGGTTATCGACGATCACGAAAAGTTGGAACGTGTCGGCCGGAACGCGGAAAATATTCAGCAGAAATGGAACGGCAACGAGCGTGCTCCCGAAAAAGGAGGACAGCCCCGTCAAGACAAACCGGGGATACTGCGATGCCGACAGGGCGAAACCGGTGAGCCATCCAGCGAATAGAACGAAGGCGAGGCTGAGGAGCTTGCCGGCGCTCGGGAAATTATACGAAGCGGGCACAACGACTCCCACCTGCGATTCGGCGGAATCGTCGGCGGGCTTTTCCATCCGGTTGAGTAGTTCCTTGCTCTTCTCGGTCAGAATGGGAAGGACCACGAACAGGTTCCCGGTCGCAAAGGCGGTCACGAGGGCGTCTCGTGTCAATCCCACAATATCCCTGTAGCGCAGGGGAGTCAGCGTCGTAACCAGCATCGGAAGGGTCCAAAAGCAGAGCACAAGCGCTATCCCAACGTATGCCGCTATATAAACCTGAAGTCCCCGGAACTGGTCGACTGCCATCGTGCCCGCCCCATGAGCCGCAATAGCGAACACGCCATAGGGTGCAAGCTGCACCATGAAACCGGTGATACGGCCGAGAGCCTTCTGCGCGGCGTCGAGCACATCGATGAGCGCCTGCTTGCGTTCGATGCCGATCAGGGCGATCCCGAAAGCGATGCTGAACACAACAACGGCGGGGACGATATTCGCCGATAGTGAATAAAAGGGATTGGAGGGAATGAACAGCTCCAGAAAATTGAAGCTTTCTTTCTCCTTCACCAAGGCCGTACTGAAGAAGGAAGCCGACTCCCAGTTGGGAAAGGCGAGCGGCATGAGCAGCACCATGCCCAAGGATATACCCCACAGGACCAGCACGATGGTGCCGGCTTTTTTGGCAAGGGAAACGGCATCACGGTAACTCAGGCTTCCGAGCCCCTTGGTGAGCGACACGACGACATAGGGAAGCACAGTAATCTGCAGAAGCAGGATGAACACCTGCCCGAAGATTCCGAGAAATGAGACGAGCTCACCGAAGAACAAACCAACCAGGATACCAAGGGCAAGCCCTATCAGTACTTTTGTGGAAAGTCCCATGCTTGTGCTCCTTGCAGATATGTGATCATTTCTCCGGGCGCTTTACACGAACCGGGTCCGCCGGCTGCGGCAAGATCTCGACTTCCTCTGTTTTCAGTAATTCGAGGGCGGCCTTGACGGCCCTCTCCAACTGAGGATCGTGCCCCTTGTTTACCAATTTCGGTTCCTGTTCGACTTCGATGTCCGGCGCCACACCCTCGTTCTCCACGTCCCATTCGCCCTGAAGATTATAAAACCCGCCACGTGGTGCGGTTATCTGTCCGCCGTCTATCAATGGAGGAACATCCCAGATGCCGACCAGTCCCCCCCAGGTGCGCGTTCCGATAAGCGGACCGATACCCTTCAAGCGGAACATGAACGGCAACATATCGCCACCCGAGCCGGCGGCGTCATTGATGATCATTACCTTGGGCCCCCAGATCGCTGCATTTGACGCCGTGAAAGGCTGGCGATCGCCTATGGGATTATTGAAGTATCCGAGCAGCTCGCGTGAAAGCAGATCGACGATATAATCGGCGATGTATCCGCCTCCATTGAACCGTTCGTCGATAACCGCTCCCTTCTTTTCCTTCTGTGCGAAATAGTACCGGTTAAAGCTCCTGTATCCGGCGAGGGATGTATTGGGCAGCCACACATAGGCCAGCTTGCCGTTTGAAAGCTCGTCCACCTTTCTGCGATTACCCTCGATCCAGGCGCGTCTGCGCAGAGCGGTTTCATCTCCGACCGGCACAACCGTGACCTCTAGAGCCCCTTTCATGGTCGGCTTGTCATTTACCATGAGCACCGTTTGCGCGCCGGCCGTGTTATCGAATAGATTGTACGGATTCATCGAGGAATCCAATTCGACGCCATTGACGGCCAGGAGGTAATCCCCCACTTTTACATCGATCCCCGGTCCGCTGAGCGGTGCGCGGAGCTCCGGATTCCAGTTTTCACCCGTATAGATCTTCGCCAGGCGATAATGTCCCTTCTCTATTTCGAAATCGGCGCCGAGCAATCCTACGGGAATCCTTTCGACATCGGGCCAGTCACCTCCCCAGGTGAATGAATGACCGACAGCCGTTTCGCCGCCGAGGATATCGAGGATATAGGTCAGATCGCCTCGGTGACGGACATGATCTACCCAGGGCGCGTACGTTTCATATGCCCAATCTAGATCGAGACCGTGCACGTTATCGACATAAAAATAATCCCTCTGATACCGCCAGGCTTCACGGAACATCTGCTTCCATTCGGCCGGGGGATCCACCTTCATCCGCATTTCCGCCGTCTTGATCTTACCGTCGTCCGGTTCTATATCGCTGTTCGCACCGGTAATGAACCACTGATTTCCGCCTGTCGAGTAGAGAGCCTTCTCCCCATCGGCCGAGAGCACATAGTCCACGACTCCTTCGAGAAGCTCTTTCGATTCTCTCTCTTTGAGCTCATAGCGATAGAGCTCGAGTCCCTCCTCGTCTGCCTCTCTTTCCAGATAAAAAATCGTCCCCTCTTTTCCCGCTGAAAGAGCCGCGTAATCACGCGCCGGAACGTCGATGGAAATGATCCGTTGATCGATCCCGTCAAAATCTATTCGAACTTCGATCTCCTCCGCCTCGTCCTCTTTCTTCTCCTCTTCCTTCCCCTTCTTTTTCTCGTCCCCTGAAGCTTCATCGGCAGCCGCTTCCTCATCGTCACTCTCGGGAAGGAACGGAGAAGGATCGGCGGAAGAGAGCACCGCCATATAAATGCCTCTTCTCACCGGGCGTTCCAACGAACTGAGGTCGAGCCATCCAACATTCATGCCGTAATCCGTGCTGGCGAGAAAATAGATATACTTGCCGCCCGCATCCCACGCCGGTGATTTGCAGTCCGATAATCCATCCGTCAGCTGGAACGACTTGTCCTCTTTGAGGGAATAGATAAAGATGGCGTTGTACTGATTGGTCAGACGCTTCGTGTAGGCAATCCACTTTGAATCGGGCGACCACGCAGGATAAATAGTGCGCTCCGGATGCGTGAATCCCTCGTTATCGATGAAAGCAGCTTTCTTGTCTTCGATCTTTACAACCCAGAGATTTCGATCGGTGTCCGCGAAGCTCAAATGCCTGGAATCGGGTGACCAGACCGGCGTATAGAAGAAGGTAGGATTTTTCAGCTCGATTTTGGTTCTATTCTTTCCGAATTGATCCGCTATGACGAGATGATACTCTCCACCTTCGTCTGAGAACCAGCTGATATATTTCCCGTCTGGTGACCAGGCCGGATTCCTGTCGGCGATCCCTGAGCTCGCCGTTATATTTCGAATGTCGCCCTTCTTGGCGGGAACGGTGAAGATATCACCGCGCGCCTCGAATACCGCGCGTTTCCCGCTCGGTGAGAGCGCCCGGCTGAAGATCCGGTCTCCGACCATTTCCCAATGCTGCCGCGCCCATGGGATATCACCCCGGACGGTGACGGTTAGTTTCTCGGGCGTCCCCGATGCGGGATCGTAGACATGCAGGTACCCGTTATTCTCGAATATCAGCCTGCCCCCGCCCGCCTCGAGACTCTTGCAGTCGAATACCTTGAAAAATGTTGCTTGTTCCAGATTCCTTGTTTCCACGTCGTACGACCAGATATTCATTACATAATCACGGTCGGAGAGAAAATAGATCTTATTACCCACCCACACCGGCGTGTTGTCATTCTCGCCGTCCCAGGGCAACTTCTCGACCTCGTACGATTTCAAATCGATGATACGGATCGGATTGTTCTGCCCTCCACGGTAGTTGCGCCATTCCGTCTCCCAGGGCGCTATCTTCTGGTAAACGAATTTCTTTCCGTCAGGTGAATATTTTCCCTCGGCGACCCGTGGAATCGGAAGCGGCTCGGGCATGCCTCCCTCGAGACCGATCTTCCAGAATTTGGGATAGCTGCGCGGGACGGTAATTCTGCCGGAAGTGAATACAATATACTTCCCGTCATTCGTCCAGCCTCTGACCACGTCAGGCATCGGATGCCATGTCATGCGCTTCGGCTCTCCCCCCGTAGCAGGGACAACATAGACATCGGTATTACCGTCATACTCACCTGAAAAGGCGATGAATCGCCCGTCGGGTGAGAAATGCGGCTGGGTTTCTGCACCGGGAAACGATGTCAGGCGGCGCGCTTCGCCGCCGTTCAGCGGTGCAACCCAGATATCATTGGCATACACAAAAACGATATTCGAATCGCTGATATCGGGATTGCGCAGCAGGCGGGTTTCCCCCGCCGTCAGAGCCAGCGGCGCGAGGCAGAGGATGACAAAAAGGGCAAAGACCGTTCTGCGAAACATCTCGACCTCCTTATATTTGCCGGGAGATTACTCTATTCCGCGCTAAAGATATACTCATGTTTGTCAGAGTCGATCGCGCATGCGTAATCAACAAGGAACGCAGGGAAAGTCCTTAACCGCCCAATTTCTTTAAGAGCCAGGCCATGTTGCCGCCGAGTATCTTCATCGTCATAACGCCCTCTTCGTCTTTTTCCACGTCACCCTTATCCATACCTATTCCCATATTCCAGTATATGGAGCCCGGGATTATCATCTGACTGATAAGAAAGAAGTGATTGATCGTATCAAAGACGTGAATGCTGCCCGCCCGCCGCACGGCGACGACGGCCGCGCCGAGCTTGCGTTTGAGCATGTCTTCATTGGCCTTGGCGACAAGGCCCGCCCGGTCGATCAACGCTTTCATCTCGGCGCTTACATCCGTGAAGTAGGTCGGCGATCCCATCAAAATCCCGTCCGCGTCGACCATCTTCTCGATGCATTCGTTCATATCGTCGTTCTTCACGGAACAACGCTGATCCTTGTTCTGAAAACACTTATAACACGCTATGCACCCGTGCAACTTCTTCCCTGCGAGAGGGAAGGTCTCGGTTTCAATCCCCTCTTTCTGCAATTCCCCGAGCACATAATCAAGAAGAAGAGCGGTATTCCCATCCTTGCGAGCACTTCCATTGAAAGCAACAACTCTCATTGTACGATCCCTCCTTCATTAGCGAACGGCAGCCACAATCAATTATGCCTGAACCAGGCACGGCGCTGGCCGAGCGCCTGGCCGAGGAACAGATAGAAGTTATCACGGCCTCCATCGGTGCGGCCGTAGGCGATGTAGATAGGGCCGATGAGTGTGTCGACGCCGAGAAATACGCTCCCCGCGGCGATGCCCCTGTCGAATTCGATGTCGCTTTTCTCCTGGAAAACATTTCCGTATTCGAGGGACAATCCCGCATAGAAAGAAAAGAAACTGAAATCGCCGATGCGGCGGTAAAAGATTCCGGACAGCAGCGCCGCGTGTTGGCCTATGAGCTCGTTGTGTTCGAGGCCGGATAATCGCGTGAATCCGCCGAGACGGAACATGCTCTGATAGGGCGCATCACTGTCCCGGGTCGTTGTATACATCCCGCGAAAGTATCCCGTGTTACGTCCAATCGTATAAGCATACGATCCCTCGACGATCCCCTGTTCGTAATCGGTGTCTGAACCTAGAGCCTCTAATCCGGCCGTAGCCCGAATTCGCGCCGTCCCCCCCGAATGTGGAAACATAACGTTGTCCAACTCATCGACAAAGAATTGCATAAACGCTTCACCCGTATCGAAATCGGTATCGGGCGCGTCGGGATCACCCACCTGTACTTTTATCGTGCCGGCCCCGCGAATAATACCGGCACGGATTTCCCCCCACGTCCCCAGTTCACGTCCGCCGGCCAGAGCAGCTCCATAGCGCTGCAGAGCCAATTCCTCCACCTTGTGGCCGTTTGTGTCGAAGACATTATCGACCAGCTCACTGATCGATGCACGCACGTGGATGAAATTGCGAAGATTGTTAAAGAAGGGCTGGTAAAATTCGGTGAAAATCCCTGGCTCCCTGCCGATTTGAAGACCGGTTCGCCACTCACCATTCAGACGATTGACGGCCGTACGAGTATAGGCAGCGGCGAGGTTGAAATTTGGGCCCTCGTAGTCCTCGAATATCGAAACGCCGGATTGCAGGTAATTCGGCCCCCAGGAATTCTCGCGAACGGTGACCGTCAGCACGATCCGGCCTGCTTCATCGGTAATGTCGTAATAGACCGATTCGAAGAGCTCGAGACCGTAGATCCGGTCCAGATCCTTCTCCAGCTTTTCGATATCGAGAGGCTCGCCCGCCTCGATGCCGAGCGACGCAGCGATGACTCCATCGGCCAGCCGCGACCGATTGACGATCCTCACTTCGTCGATTGTGAGCCGCACAATACGCCGTTCGCGCCGGTTCCGGTGCGCGCGGTAATCTTCCTCCGACACCGACAGCCGTTCGAGCTCGCCGAGAGCGGCCTCCGCGGCGCTGACACCGGCGGGGATCGCTTCTCCGGCATGGTCGAACGATGCAGTCGTGATATCACCGAGATCGGGCCGTATAAAAATATCCTCATCGGTGAGCGAGGCGATCTGCTGATCGGTATTGCGCCGCGTAAGAATATTCGAAAGCTGCCCCGTAATGCCCAGCACGGACCCGAGCTCCTCTCGCGTGCTCATGGGGGTACTGATATCAACCGCAATGACCACATCGGCGCCCATCCGGCGAACGACATCGATGGGCAGGTTGGTGCTCACCCCGCCGTCTACGAGCAGCCTTCCGTCGATCTCCCTCGGTGCAAGGAGGGCCGGAATGGACATGCTCGCCCGCATCGCGAGCGCCAGATCGCCGTGATCGAGTACCACGGTTTCACCGGTAACGATATCGGTCGCAATTGCGCGGTAGGGAATGCTCAGCGCATCGAAGTCACGAACCGTCATGACGGGCAGCGTGTATTTCTTGAGAAGCAGATCGATCTTCTGGCCGTCGATGAGACCGGATGGAAACTTGAGCCCGTCACGGGATATGCCCGGTTTGTTCTTGACGAGGTAGAGATCGTCGTCGCGCTTGCGCCGAAAGGAACGGTCCTTTCGCGGTATCTTGTCATCGAAGGCATCCGCCCAGTCGATCCTGGTGATCAACTCCTCGAGCTCCGCAGTAGACATGCCTGATGCGTAGAATCCGCCGACGAGGGCACCCATGCTCGTGCCGGCGATATAGTCGATCGGTATATGATGCTCCTCGAGCACCCTGAGCACGCCTATGTGGGCGGCCCCGCGCGCGCCGCCGCCACTGAGCGCAAGCCCGATCTTCGGTCGGCTCTCTGCGCCGGTCGATATTCCGGTGGCGGCCGGTGCCGGTGCCAACGCCATGCCGGCAACGAAGACCGTCAGCAAGAGCCAGCTACTTATCCTCAGTGCTGTCATTCTATGATCACTCCCTGCAATAAATATATGATTGCTCCCCGCAATCGTCTCTATCCTACAATAATTCAAATCGCTATACCATTCTGTATTAAGATCCCCGGAGCCGGATGATGGCGCTCCCCTGCCGGGCGGGCTCCGGCGAAAGGTTCTAATTTACATATTGACAAGACGTTCCACTCCATTTATGGTGACTCGAGAATCAAAGGTGTCGAGCACATGATCGACCGCATCGCACGGTCTTTCAACGAAAGGGGTAGAGATGAAACGAATCCTGGGAATCGCTCTTATTCTCTGCTGCGCATTACCGGGCATCGCAGCGGATACCGCCGCCGAAGGGATGAAAGGCGCGCTGCAGGTCGGCATCGGCGCGGCGAACGTTACCGGAGGCCCCGATCTCGGTTTGAGTTATCAGGTTTTTACCCTTCAGGCTGCGGGCCTTCTCTTCCCGTCGCCGTGGGCGGCGGTCATCGCCGACTTCTCTTACGGTCTCCCCCATACATACGAATACAAGAATTATGGCAACAGAGTGGAGATCAAAGTTCAAGCCAGCTACCTCGACGGGCTTCTCGGCGTATACAAGGTATTCTCCGATGGAGGATTCGTCTATCTCGGCGCCGGGGTTACCGTGGGATTCGGCGGCTTCGACGTGAAAGACAATGGGGTTTCGACGGACGACTTTGACATAAAAACGAGCATAGGCTTCGCGTGCGGGGCCGGATTGGCATTGCCCATCACGGACAGGATGTCGGGCTTTGTTAATCTGCGTCAGCGTTTCATCAAGAATGAGCTCGAAATTACGGATGATAGCGAGATAAGATCCTACGATATGAGCAGCGGCGGAACGGAAGTGACCGTGGGACTTTCATGGACATTCGGCGGTTGATTCACCGGTGCACAGCGGGTATTATCGGTTCGTGGCTACCAGCGAACTCGAGTTGAATACAATCGATTAAATCTGTTTTCACCCGATTTGAGACAGGAGGACGCCATGTTCAAGAAAATGACCCGCCGCACCTTCCTCAAGTCGAGCGCCGCCGTCGGCGCCTCTTCCCTTTTCGGCATGAACGTGCTCTCCGGCTGCGGCAAGAGTAGATCCGCCGATATAGTAGTTGTTACAGGCGGAGACTACTTTCAGAACACGGTGGGAGCCGTCGAGAATCTAGGCGGGATGGATCGATTCGTTTCCAACGGTTCCCGGGTCGCCATCCTCGCCAATCCGCAGAGAAACAATCCCGGCGCATTCACCAAGCCCGAGGTCGTGCGCGCCGCCATCAGAATGTGCAAGGAGGCGGGTGCCGGAGAAATCAGCTGCCTCAGCTGGCTCCCCGAGCAGAACTGGGCGACGACGGGGCTAAAGGCCGTGGTGGAGGAAGAGGGGGCAAACCTCGTCATCCTCGACCTGAAGGACGAAACGCTCTTCAAGCCCCTCCCGGTTCCCAATGGGATCGCCCTGAAAGAGGCGCGAATCATGTCGGTATTCTTCGAATATGATATATTCATAGACATGCCCATCACCAAGGACCACGCGGGAAACAAGTTCACCGGGACGATGAAGAATCTGATGGGATTGAACTCTCCCAAGAATAACCGGACATTTCATAAAGAGGGATGGAAGACCGACATCGACGCCATCACGCATCTCGATCAGTGCATCGCCGATCTGAATACGGTGATATCGCCCAACCTGTGTATCGTCGATGCGACGGAATTCATCACGACAAACGGTCCCTTCGGTCCCGGCGATCTGATAAAACCCCGGAAAGTCATTGCCGGCACCGACCGTGTGGCCATCGATTCTTATTGTTCAACGCTCTGGGGACTCAATGGGGCGGATATCATACACATCCGCAAGGCGCACGAGCACGAGCTCGGCGAAATAGACCTGGCAAAGGTGACAATCGAAGAGCTCGAAGCATAGGGGCGGCGATCTTGTGAGAAAATCGAAGAGCTCGAAGCATAGGGGCGGCGATCTTGTGAGAAAATACCTTTTCCCACTTCTTGTACTCGTGCTCGTTACCGTTCCCGGCGCCGGCGGATGCCCGGCGGAGCCGAAAAACGATCCCGATCTGTCCCATTATCTGCCTCAGAAGAGCGAGCTCGCCGGCTGGTCCGCATATGAGGAGCCGCAAACCGCCCTTGGTGAGGATCTCTACCTTCTGATCGATGGCGCCGCGGAGATCTTCCTCGAATACGGATTCAAGCAGGCCGTCTTCCAATCCTACGATAACGAAAACGAAAAATCGATCAACCTCGAGATCTACGAAATGGACGATCCAGCGAGCGCATACGGCATCTACACCTTCAGAACAAGTGAAGACGGAAGAGAGATCGCGATCGGAAACGGCGCGAGAATCGAAGATTACTATATAAATTTCTGGAAGGGGAATTTTCTTGTCACCGTAATCGGATTCAGCATGGACAGAAAAACGATCAACGGTGTCAAAAAGATGGCGAAGAACGTTGCGGCCCGCATTGCGGAAAAAGGTGAAAGACCACGCCTGACCAAAGCCCTGCCGGCGGTGGGACTGCGACCCAACGGAATCGAATATCTGAAAGGAAACCTGGCGCTCTTTAATAACTATGAATTCGATAATGCCAACATCTTCGGATTATCGGAAGGTGTCATCGGGATGTACGGGTATCACAGGATCTTTCTATTTAATTACACAGACAAAACCGAAAGCAGCAGGTGGTTTCTAAACGGAGTAGAGCATCTGAAAAAGAGTCCTCGGTTCCACGACTTCACCGGTAATGAAAACGGGTGCGCAATGACCGACCGAAGTGGCAATCATTTATTTATCGAACCCTACCGCAATTTCATTATCTTCGTGCTCGGCAAGGAAAAAGGCGCGAAAGCCCTCATGACGGAACAGAAAGCCGGAATCGATCG
>CBDUQN010000038.1:0-28002 GCA_965369375.1 uncultured bacterium
GAATGGGTGGCCGGATTGCTCCGGAATGGGTGGCCGGATTGCTCCGGAATACGCATCGAGCGCCGGCGAATCCTCGGCGCATTACAACTTGGCCGTGACGAGCGCCGTCATGGGTAATTACGAAAAAGCGATCGCCTCGATCGAACGCGCGATCGCGCTGGATCCTAAGGGCATGTACATAAATATGCTGGCTCAATTCAGGATGGAAGCCGAGGAAGCCAGGATCCTGGAAGAGCAGTGGAAATAGAGTGAAGAATCCGCGACCTCAACGCTAAGCGTTTATGAATATCTTGTGAAAATAACTCTCGCCGGGGCACCTGAAAATCAAGGATTGAATACAATTAATGCCGGGCGCTACGTTATGATTTTTCTTTCAGATTGGACAGTTTGGACAGTCGCTCTTTGGCTTCTATGAGAAGCGGCAGGTCCTCATCGCCTTCTTTCCATAGATCGAGCAGTTTCCGGTAGTATTTGGCCGCATTTTCTGTGTCGCCTATTTCCTCGTAGATTTTCCCCAGCCGGATGTGCGCCTGTAGCCAGTCTTCCTGAGCGTCCCAGCCGATATCCAGTAATTCAATGAGTTCCTTATACGTCTCGATCGCCCGATCCGGATCCCCACTCTTGTAGAGAGCGAGCGCCAGGGCTTCCAGGGTGCTGCTGTTTCTCCGCAGTTGAGAAACCATCTCGAGTGCGTCGACTGCCTCGCTGTAATTCTCTTTGGCTATATCGAGTTCACCTTTGAGTATTCTGTAATATATTCGATCCTGCAAATTGTTCTCATCCATCCCGGCGGAAATGTCTAGCAGCAATCTTTCGGCATCTTCGATCATTCCTGCTCTTAAATATATAGTCCCTGCAGCTTGCAGCTGCGTGGGCGCGATGTATTTTTGTTTGTGAATCTGTTCGAACTCCTTCATCTGTTCGATGAAGTCGCGCATCATCTCACGCATCTTGTAGGCAGCTGCGAGGAGCAGATGATTGCGTGCGGTGGCCGTGGGGAAATCAGTGAGCTTGTTGAGCACGATTGCCTTTTTGAGATGTTCAATTGCCGATGAATACTTACCGAGATACATATCGAGAAGTGCGAGTGAGCGATATCCCATTGCCTTTTTTTCGTCGGATTCGGAAAGCATCGCTGTAATAATTTCTCGACCCTTCTCGAAATCTCCATTTTTTATATATGAAAATGCATACTCCTTATTGATAGTAAGGTGCGTAATCCACATCGGCAGGATCTTGACTGCAATTTCATAATTTTCAATCGACTCGTTAAATTTTCCGATGCCTTGATATACCGTGGCGATATTTATATAAGCATTGCTCATTTGAGGGTCGAGCTCGACGGTTTTTCTATATGCCTCCAGCGCCTTTTCGTGCTGTTCGGTTCTCATGTATTGATTGCCGAGGTTGAACCACGCATCCCGGTTGTCGGGAAACATGGATAGAAACAGCTTGTTGTATTTGATCGATTCCTTGCGATTACCCTTTGCCGCATATATCAACGCCAGTATCCACAGTCTTTCTCGTTCTGTTGTTTTGTCGAGTGCCCTCAAAGCCCTGTCGAAATGAAAATCTCCCTCAGGTCGCTTATAGTACCAGTAGTAGTACATCCCCAGAGTTGTATGTGCCCAGGCAAAGCTGGAATCGAGCTTGACAACTTCGTTCCAGAAGGCGACCGCATCATCGTATTTTCCAATGTCCCAGGCCCTCGATCCATCAGAGAATTTTTTTAACGCCGCGAGTGAAGATGTAGTTGCCTGAGGCAAACCGACGCTGGTCCTTGCAATGGAAGGTCGGGATTCTCCCAAGCCGGTCCGTATCTTCTTGGCCAGATTGCTGAGAGCATACAATATCCTGTCTTTTTCCTCGGCTTCAACAATTTCGGTCTTTAAATCCAGGCTGGTCATCGGATCAATTATTCTCGCGGATAGCAGATATACGCCTCCAATATTGCTGATCGTCGGCTCCACGACGATTCGAATGTTGGCACGCAGAGCGATCTCGCTTGCAAGCGCCTCGTCCAACGTGTCGGCCCGTGCTTTGCCCATTCTCTTGAGCACTTCATTGATTCGCGTGCGCGGCAAGACGTTTATATACTGCGACTGCTGAATGCCTATTCTCAGCGCCATATCGAGGGACCTGTCGAAAAGCGTGTCGGCGGTGAGATTCCTGAAATCCGTGATCAGGATCCAGTCACGTTCTGAAAACGGTACGGATGATTTGGGATAAAAAATAAATATCGCCGCGACGAGCGCTGCGATGACGATTCCCGCCGTCCAGAGCACCGCGGGCCTGAGCCGCCTGTGCCAGGGGCGCGTCGCCATTAATCGCGCCTGAGCCGCCGTATCTTTTGTCACCGTTTTATATACGATATCCAGGTCGCTGAGGAGTTCGGCGATCCGTTGGTATCGTTCCTCCGGCTTTTTCTCGATCGCCTTCTGCACTATCTCTTCGAACTCCCGAGGTAGATCGGGGCGCGAGCTCGTCAGGGGTTTTGGATTTTCGTGCACGATCTCGTAGAGTACGGCTGCCTGGTGATCCCCGCTGAAGGGCGGCCGCCCCGTGGCGAGCTCATAGAGCACGATACCGAGCGAGAATATATCCGATCTCTCATCCAGCTCCCCTCCCATTGCCTGTTCGGGCGACATGTAAGAGGGCGTTCCGAGTATTCCGCCAGATTTTGTGATTGCCGTCTGCTCGGCGAGTTTCGCAATGCCGAAATCGAGTATCTTCACGACCCCGTCACGGGTGACCATGATATTGGCAGGCTTGATATCGCGATGCACCATCCCAGCCGCATGAGCCATTGCGAGTCCCTCGGAGGTTTGGATAGCGTAGTTCAACAGCTCATCGAGGGGCAGCGGGCCGTGCTTTATCTTGTCCTTGAGTGTCTCCCCCTCGTAGTAGTCCATGGCGATAAAAAGACTTCCGTCGGGTGTTTCATCGATCTCGTGGATTGTGCAGATGTTGTGATGCTGGAGCGCGGATGCCGCCTGGGCTTCACGGATGAATCGGCGCTTGGCTTCCTCGTCCCGGATGAGCTCGGGCGGCAGGAATTTGAGCGCCACAGGGCGCTTGAGCTTCGTATCCTCCGCCTTGTACAACACCCCCATCCCGCCCTCACCGAGCTTCTCGAGGATCTTGTAATGCGAGATTGTCTTGCCTATCATGGTTCTGAGAATTGATTACATGATCAAGGAGTTTGCGTCAATCGATTAGTTTGATAACCGCCTCGCTAGAGGCAATTTGATCGATGAGGTGTCATAGTTGTTTTCATTTAGATGTTCTATGAGCAATCGCTCTATTCGGTCCGGACCGGGAATTTCATCCTCGCTGCAGGGAGATGTATGCCCCTTGATATCAGAGATCGAAAGCGTGCTCCTTTCGACATTCAGCAGGAAGATTTTATGGCAGCAAATGACGCCGAGGGTGCCGAGAGAATAGAACGGCGGGCCAATCTTGCTTTTATCGAGCTCGAGCCCCCTCGCTGTTCGCTTCTCTATATCACCGTGCTTTCTGTCGACGGTAAAGATGCACCGGGTTGGCTCGATACCGGATGAAAGCAGCGACTGCCCTCCCATCCATTCCGGTTGTTCGACGCCGAGATAATCGAGGATCGTTGCGGCGATGTCGAGATTTTGAACGTTTGGCTTGATGTTTCCCGCGTGCGAGCCGCCCGGAAACAAAAATATCAATGGGATCCGCATGTTTATCTTGAAGCGTTGACCGTGATCCGTGCAGATTACTATTATGGTATTGTGGTAGAGCCGCTTTCTTTTCAATTTCTGAATGATTTCCTTGACCTGGAGATCGAAGCTCAGAACCGCATCGTCATAGAAATCGGTCATCCAGGATTCTCTTTGCTCTTTTCCCCTGGAGAACGAGCGTTTGCGGGGGTAAAACTTCGGGCCATGGGTATCGAGCAGATGCAGATGAGCGAAGAATGGAGCGCTTGAGGCCTCTATGAACGCGAACAAGCCTTGGATATTCTTTGCGGTCTCGTATTTACTCGTCGTAGCGGTTCTTTTTTTCCCCGCTCCTGTTATCTTGGAGTAAGCATCCTCCATTTTACGCATACCGAACGCATGACCGAGGCGGCTCGTCATGCGATCGCGCATTGTGCGCAGCAGGTAACCGGATTCCAGCCCGAGCACGAGACTCACGCGGTCGGATGTATAATTTCCCTTTATTCTCCTTCCGTTTGCCATGTCGAACGAGTTTTGCATGTTCAGGTCGTAGGGATCGGCATAGTGACGGACACTGATATCGATGCTCCGGTATCCGAGCTGCCGCAATATTCCCGGCAAATGCTGGTATGCATCTTTCCCTTTGAGGATATCAGGGGGATAGACGACTCTCGTTTCGGTGGGAAGCTTGCCGGTAAACATCGAGGCAATCGAGCCCCCGGAGGTGCCTGCATTGGTGAAGCAGTTTTCACATATGAGAGCGTCCTCTGCCAGCTCGCGCATGAAGGGGGTCGTGTCGCGGCGGTATCCGTATACGGACATATTCTCAGCATTCAATCCGTCACTGGCGAGAATGAGTATGTTCGGCCGATTTTTCAGGGGACCGATCTCCTGTAAGGTTTTGATTGCGGCGAGTCCGGAGCTGAAGTAATGAACGGCTGCAAAGGCGAGTGAAACAACTATTACTCCCGGCACGACGCGGGCCAGCGTGCGGTAAAGCGTCGATTTGATCAAGACCTTCCTGGTATCGCTTGCGAGCTGATAGGAAAACAATGAAAGAATGATAAAGAGATAGGCATATACATACCTTGCGATACCCTGTGTGTTGATGATCCCGAACCGAAATATTGTATAGGTAAAATTATCAATAAGGAGGAGTAACGCTACGGCGAAGATCAACGAAGGTATCATCTGCCCGAGTCCCCGCAGCGCCGTTTGAAGGATGCGGTTTCGCACAAACCCGGCCGGCAGCCGGCACAGGAATAATCCCAAGGCCGCAACGGCGATCAGCGGGAGCGGCGCGGCAAAGAGCACCTGCAGGGAGCCAAGGAAGCTGAGGGTGGACAGAAAGGACGGTTTTGTGAAGAAGAACAGCCATTCCATAAAGACATAAAAGTAGACGGCGAAGATTGTCAGCAAAGCAAGAATCATCCAATGGCGGGAGTGGCCTGTCGGGTCGTCCGGTGTCCGGCGGGAGTGGCCTTTCGGGTCGTCCGGTGTCCGGCGGGAATTGTCTGTCGGGTCGTCCGGTGTCCGGCGGGAATTGTCTGTCGAGTTATCTGACATGGCGCTCTTCTCCATTCCGAACTACTGTATCAATTTGTCGAATAACTTACAATAGCATCCGCCGCTTGCCGCGCCGCTTGCCGAAAAATTTGCAATAGCATCCTATGCCTGCCGGGAAATTTCCAATAGCTGCCACCGCTGGACGGTGGGACAGGTATCGTGTATACTGATCGTTCTCTGCGTACTTTCAGCCGCCCCCTGCGATAGCCACAGAAGAGATACCGGTTCGAAGCAGGGTGACGCAGAGGGGATCGATTGATGATTGATACCTCGAAAAGGAGGCGAATGATGATTCTATGGCAGCGAAGATCGATACGCTACTGCTTGATTCTCCTGGCGGGGATCGTCTTTTCCACCGCCCTTATGCCCCGGTCCGCTTGTGCGCAAACCGATGAGGAGATCCGCTCGCTCATCGAGGATGCGGGCGGGGAGGATGACTACCCCGGTGCTTCCCGTGTCGTGGTGTTCGAAAGAGCGGATGTGGACGTCGAGGAGAGCGGACTCGCTCATGTGCGCCGTCATATCGTGCGAAAGGTCCTCTCCGATGAGGGCATTCTCGGAGAAGCGGTGCAGCGTTTCGATTACGATCCTGCCTCGAATTTTATCCGCATCGAGAGCATACGGATATTCAGACAAAGCGGAACGATTGAGAATGTGGATCTGGCCGACATTCGCGACCTCTATGCTCCCGCATACATGATCTACTGGGGAGGCAGGATGAAGCTCGCCGGGCTGCCTCGATTGGAGATCGGCGATGCGGTGGAGATCAAGACCTACAAGAAAGGATTCGAGATCGCATACCTATCCGACGGATCGTTGTCAGCATCGGGCGCCGACGGATCGTTGTCAGCATCGGGCGCCGAAGGACCGTTGTCAGCATCGGGCGCCGAAGGACCGTCGTCATCTGGGACCGGCGGTGACGAAGATTCCCGTTACATCCCGCCGATGCAGGGGCATTACTACGACGTTGTTATTTTTCCAGGCGATCACCCGATAAGGGAGAAGCGGTACGATCTGCACATGCCGGCGGACAAGAGAATTCAGTTCGAGGTGTACAACGGGACCCTCTACTCGTCACAGCGGTTCGACGAGGAGAAAACACATTATTCCTGGTGGCTCCATGATATCCCCGCGATCCAGAGAGAATCCCGGATGCCTGATCTCTCCGATGTCGCCACAAAGCTGGTTCTTGCGACCGTTCCCTCTTGGGAAGAGAAATCACGGTGGTTTGCCGCTGTGCACGACACGATCTTTCTGGATAACGAGGCGATAGAGGAGGAAGTCGATGAGATCACGTCGGGGCTCGGCAGTGATCTGGAAAAGGTGGCGGCGCTCCAGCACTGGGCGGCCCAGGAGATACGTTACTCGGGCATCTCGATGGGCGAGGGGGAAGGGTACACGATTCATCCCGGCACAATGATATTCGACGATAGATGCGGCGTGTGCAAGGACAAGGCGGGGATGCTGATAACGTTTATGAGAACCGCCGGCTATGAAGTGTATCCAGCCTTGACCATGGCGGGCTCGCGTGTCGAGAAGATTCCGGCGGATCAGTTCAATCACTGCGTTGTCGCATGGCGGCGCAAGGACGGCAGCTATACCATGCTCGATCCGACCTGGGTGCCCTACTCCACTGAGCTGTGGAGTTCGGCCGAGCAGAAACAGAACTACGTTATAGGGACCCCGTGGGGCGAAAATTTAATGATCACGCCTTACAGCTCCCCGGAGAACCATGTGCTGCACATCGTTTCGAGAGGGGAGATCGACAAGGACGGCAGCCTTCACGGGACGATGAAGCTCAGCGCGACCAACTATATGGATCAGCGGATGAGACGCTATCTCGGTACGCACCGTCTCGACGACCTCGGGGCGTTCATAGAGGGGTGGCTCTCCTCCGTATCCAAAGCGGTGAATCTGGAGCAATACACCGTCGGCGATCCGCTCGATTTTGACAATCAGTATGAGCTCGAAATAGAATACTCGATTCCCGGCTTTGCTGCATCCACCGATGGCGGTATCGATTTCACCTCTCCAGCCTGGTCCATCGTGATCGACAACCCGTATCTCTTCAGGGCATCGACGAGTGTCGACCTCAAAGAGCGTTCGCATCCGCTCTTTATCTGGTTCACGCAGCAGCTCGAGTTCGATGAAAAGATCAAGCTTCCGCGCGGATTGAAGCTTTCCGGTGATTCGAAAACAATCGATGAGCCCGGTGAATACGCATCGTTCTCCGCGCAGCGTTCCTTTAGAAAAGGGATTCTCGATAACAGGGGCGTGGTATCGATCAAGCACCGGACTATTCCGGCGGCGGAATACCCGGAGTTCAGGAACGTATTGAACAAAGTCGCTGATTACGCCAAGGACAGGATTGTTGCAACGAACGAAAAAAATGCTCTCGCGACGCGATGAATATAGTGACCCGTATGAACATGAAAATGCAAAAGGGGGAAATATGAACAGACTATTTCGATCTGTATTAATCGCGGCGGGCGTAGTTTTCTTCGTCTCTGCGGCTGCGTCTGGCGGTGAAGATAACTGGCGATACAGCGCAAAAGAGATAGAGAGGCTGAAAAAAGAATATCCCGAAGCGGATGCCGTCATACTGAAGCAGGCGACCACCATCGAGATGGATGAAAAGGGGCTCATTTCCAGGAGCGTCATGAGGCGGGTGGCATTGTTTACCGATAATGCCATCAGGCGGTACGGCGATCCGCGTCTAATATTCGATTCCAGCAGACAGGAACTCGACGTATCCGTCGCACGTGTCTACATGCGTGACGGCACGGCATTAGATTGCCGCGAGAACGCCTTCAATCAGACGACGCCGTTTGCTTTTGCGCCGGCGCCGGACTATACGAATTGGCAGGAAACGGTTGTCACGCACGTCGGCATCGAGAAGGATTGCGTTGCGGAGCTCCACTATGCGATTCGTGACACGGATAAAAGGAAGCCCTGGCTCTCCGGCGTCGAGCATCTCGCCCTCGCCGATCCGGCGCTCGATATCGAATTAACCGTCGCTGTCCCTGCCGGTGTTGAGTTGAAGCACGCGTCCGCCCACGGAGTATCCGCACCTGAGCAGCGTGCCGGCGGCATATACCGATGGAAAATCGAAAACGTCCCCGCGGCGGTGTCCGTCGATGGAGGAGTATGGCGCGGCGATTACCTTCCGACCGTTGTCTTCAGCACGGCAAGGGATTGGCTCGAGGTCTCCGACTATGTCGAAGCTCTGTTCGAGGAGCACGCAGTCCTCTCTTCGGGCACCGGCGAAGATACCGGTTCAGAGCTGACCGAAGAAAGGATTCTCGAGATTCACGGCGAGGCGGTGGACTGTGTCCGCGGTATTGACGCACCTTTCGCGCTTTTCGATTCGGCCCCGAGAACGGCCGAGCGCATCTATCAGTCGGCTTATGCCCACCCGCTCGATCGAGCCGTTCTCCTGAAGGGGAAGCTGGCCCAGGCGGGCATCGAATCGGTTCCCTGTCTCGTTTCCGGTGACAAGACGTGGCCCAAGGGCGTAGCGGCGCCCGAACTCTTCGAGTGGATATACCTGCAAGCGCGTGTGCCCGATTCGGAAGAAACGCTCCTTCTCGATCCCGAAAACCGGTTTATACGTGATCCGAGGAAAGCGATACCGGGATTCACGTTCTATCGGTGTGACGGTGGGGGGAGGATGGCCCGTGTGCCGGTAAGGCAGAGTGCCGATAACCGGAGTTTTCTCGAGCTGACGCTGACGGTGAATGACGAGGCGAAGATAATTGGCGAGGGATCCGCAACGCTACGGGGCGTCTTCTCTCCCTACTATTCGATCAAGGGACTCAAGAACGAAACTGAGGATTTTGCCAAGTCGAGGGTCGAGGGGATGTTCCCCTCAGGTTCGCTCAAGAGCTGGAATATCAGGACACTCGAGAAGCATTTCGTGGAGATCGGATTCAGTTTCGAGGCAGAGCTGCCGGAAGAGACTGAAGCGGGACGTATCTATCTCACGCTGCCCGAGCCTTTCATGGCACACTTGAGCGGCATAGACGGAATTCACCTCGAGCGTTCGGCATGCCCGGTCCCCGTGCGCGTCATGCCGTGCGATCTCGAGCTGTCCGTTGTCTTCGAGGAGTTTCCCGGTTGGGATATCTTCGGCGAACCGCTCGAAGCGGACGTGACAAATTCCGTTGGCTCGGTCAAGACGACAACCGAGAACGGATCTTCCGGATCGGATTCCAAAGTGGCACTGACAAAGAGACTGGTTATCGATAGCGGCTATGTACCGAGTGAGGACTATGGAAAGCTCCGCTCGCTGTTACTCAGGTACAACGAGCGACAGATCATCTTCACCAAGAGTGCGGAGGAGTAAAAACCGATATTTACCCGGCCCCTATGATATTTGCGTTCCTCCTACTTTTCCCCGGGCTTTTTCTCCGGCAGGCGTCTCACGCTGTTCGAACGGCACTGCGAGCATGTGCGTTCGGTGACGTTATCGGGATCGTACATGCCGGTGTACTCGTGGCCGCAGTTGAGGCATTTGAATCTCGTTTCCTTGGCAACCATCAGCTCATCGCTTTCGCTTCGGCTCTCGCCTTTCTCTTTTGCTTCTTCTCTTCTTCTTCGGCGAGCACCTTTTTGGTGAATTCGATCTCTTCCTTCGTTACCGTCGGCAGCGCCTCTTCGAGTGCACGCATCACCT
The DNA here is from genome assembly GCA_965369375.1 of uncultured bacterium. Taxonomy (GTDB): domain Bacteria; phylum Krumholzibacteriota; class Krumholzibacteriia; order Krumholzibacteriales; family Krumholzibacteriaceae; genus CBDUQN01. The sequence goes on from CBDUQN010000038.1 coordinate 9,928, forward strand.
TGGCGAACTTCTGCCCTTCGGCGGCGGATATCCATTCGAGCCTGAGCCGCTCCGGCCTGATGCCGAGGCGATCGAGCTTGTTCCAGAGACGGTCCACACGCTTCTGCGTCCAGTGGACGGCGTTGATGTAGTGGCAGTCGACGAAGTGGCAGCCGGAAACAAGGACCATCGGCGCGCCGCGGCGGAAGGCATGAAGCACGAACTTCTCGTCGACACGGCCCGAGCACATCGTTCGGATCAACCTGCTCGACGTCGGATACTGCAGCCGCGCGGTTCCGGCGGTATCGCCGCCCGCATAGCTGCACCAGTTGCACGCGAAGGTCAAGAGAACATCCCTTGGCTCTCCCTCGAGGATCGCATCGATCTGGGCAATGATCTGCTCGTCGGTAAAGTGTTTCATCATGATCGCGTCCTGCGGGCACTCCGCGGCACACGCTCCGCACCCGGCGCAGGCGGCTTGGATGATGACTGGCAGCGTTTCGGTTTTTCGGTCCGCGGCGGTGATCGCATTGTAGGGGCAGACCTTGGCACAGAGCCCGCAGTAGTTGCACTTATCGGGCACGAGGAGTGAAGTGATCGCTTCGATCTTTGTTTTGCCCGCATTGAGCAGGATGCTTGCGCGCGCCGCCGAGGCGCTCGCCTGCGTAACGCTGTCCTTGACATCCTTCGGTGACTCTATGCAGCCGGCGATGAACACGCCCTTGGTCGGCGCGTCGACCGGCTTCAGCTTGGGGTGCGACTCCATGATGAATCCGTCCGAGGTGGTTGAGAGGGTGAGGAGTTTCTTGATGCTATCACCGTCCTTGCGGGGGATCACTCCCTGAGCGAGAACGAGCATCTCGAGATCGTGCTCTTCGAGCCTGCCGGTCGTCGTGTTTTCCACCGTCAATGTCACGTTTCCCGTCTCGGCATTTTCGACGACCTCACCGGGGATACCTCGTATGTATTTGACGCCCTCCTCCTTGCTCCGCATGTAGAGATCCTCGAATCCCTTGCCGAAGGCCCGTATGTCCATGTAGAAGACTTTCGCTTCGATGTCGGGGTAGTGATCGCAGAGCAGCAGCGTGTCCTTGACCGTATTCATGCAGCAGATATTGCTGCAGTAGGGGTTGCCGCGTCCGTCGCGTGAACGCGAGCCGACACACTGGATGAACCCGATAGTCCGGGGGGTCTTGCGGTCGCTCGGGCGGATGAAGTGTCCTTCAGTCGGACCGCCGGCGCAGATCAGGCGCTCGAATTCCATGCTCGTGATGACATTTTCAAAGCGGGTGTACCCGTACTCGTCGTATTCGGTCGGATCGTAGACATCCATGCCTGTCGCGGCGATGATGGTGCCGACCTCGAGGTTGACCAATTCGTCATTGTCATCGTAATCGATGCAGTGCTTTTCACAGACCTGGGCGCACTTGCCGCAGGCGATCGGATTGTTGCCGAGACAGTTTTCCATATTGAGGACATAGGCTGATGGAACGGCCTGGGGAAACGGGAGGTAGATCGCCTTGCGCGACGAGAAGCCCTGCTGGTACTCGTCCGGCACAGCAACGGGGCAGACCTTCTCGCATTCGGCGCATGTGGTACATTCCTTGGGGTCAACGTACCGTGCCTTTTTGCGCACCGTGACGTGAAAATTGCCCACGAAGCCGGTTACCGATTCGACTTCGCTCAGTGTCATGAGCTCGACCCTCGGATGTCGACCGACATCCATCATTTTAGGACCGAGTATTCATATGGAGCAGTCCATCGTCGGGTAGGTCTTGTCGAGGGCCGCCATGATGCCCCCGATCGTCGGTTCCTTCTCGACGAGATAGACCTGATGCCCGCCGTCGGCGAGATCGAGAGCCGCCTGGATGCCGGCGACGCCGCCGCCGATGACGAGCGCCGCTTTCGTGACCGGCACCTCGACCTCGATCTGCGGCTCGAGGTTGCGCGCCCGCGCAACGCCGCTTCGCACGAGATCTTTCGCCTTGTCGGTGGCTTTCTCCTTCTCGCTCTGATGAACCCAGCTGCAGTGCTCGCGGATGTTGACCATCTCGTACAGGTACGGATTGAGCCCCGCGTCGGCGACACACTGCCTGAAGGTGGGTTCGTGAATCTTCGGCGTGCAGGAAGCCACCACGACGCGGTTCAGGTTGTGCTCCTTTATCGCCTTCTTGATCTCGTTCTGCCCGGGATCCGCGCAGGTGTACTTGTTCTGAATCACCGCAACGACGTCATCGAGCGTCTCGGCATACTCACTGACGGCGTTGCAGTCGATCGTGCCGGCGATATTGAGCCCGCACTCACAGACAAACACTCCAATGCGCAGCTTTTCGGGAATAGTCTTTCCATCAGCCATGTCGTTTCTCCCGCTTTCCTCCTCGATTTGCTGCCATCCCCCCGATCGGGGCACTATTTAGAATTCAACCCCTGATAGCGGAGGCTACCAGGCTTACATAATCCGTTACTGCTATATCGATATCGCTCGAATCTTCTCCTCGCTGCGCGCACCTAAAATGGATCTGACACTTCGGGCAAGCGGTGACGAGCGTCTCCGCGCCGGCGTTTTTTGCTTCAACGAGCCGGCTGTTCTGTATCTGCTTGCTCGTTGCATCGCAGTTCATCCAGTTTGTCGTGCCGCAGCAGATAGCGCCGCGTCTGCTGTGCGCCATTTCGCGCAGCGTAACGCCCGGGATGGAGGTGATCACGCTGCGTGGTTGATCGTAGACATCGAGGTATCTCCCGAGGCGGCACGGATCCTGATATGAAACGGTCGCGCTGATTTCATGCAGTGTCAAGCGGTCCATATTTTCGGCCACGAGTTCGGTTATATGCTTTACCTCGATGCCGGCATCGCCGAGCCGTTCGGGGTAGAGTGTTTTCAGGGTGAGCGCGCATTCCGCGCATGCCGTCACAACGGTCTTCGCGCCTGATTCGGCGATCGCCTTTAAATTGAGGCGGCCGAGTGCGTCGAAGTTCGCGAGGCGGCCGAGCCAGTAGAGGTCGTGTCCGCAGCACCGCTCGTTTTCGAGAACCACCGGTTCGATCCCGAGCGCGTTCAGGATCGTAACGGTATCACGCGCGATAGAGAGCGGCGTGAAATCGAAGTCTTTCGCGAAGAAGTCCTCGTAGTACGGAAGGCAGCCGACGAAATAGAGCACGTCACCCCTCTTTTTAACCTTCATGTCCCGCTCGATCCAGCCGGTGCGATTCTGCTTGAGCTTTGGTGTTGCGGTCATCTCCATGATGCAGTGCAGGGCGCCGCCATGCGACGGGTTGCCTGTTTTCCCTTCCTTTACCGCTTCGGCACGGATGTCGCGCATGAACTCTGAGTACCTCACATCGACGGGGCAACGCTCGGAGCAGAGCCGGCACGTGAGACACGACCAGAGGAGACGGTCGTTGATCAATTCTCCCGAGCCGTAGAAGAGGCCGTTTGCCAGCATCCGCCGCGGCGAATAGCTGTGGTTGTACCTCGTGATGGGGCATACGGCGGTGCACTTGCCGCATTCGAGGCAGGCAAATGCATTGTTCTTTTTTAAATTTTCTATGGTTGTATTCATAACGAGTTACTTCTTCGGTTTCTTTCTGTGATTCAGCGGGCTCGGCCCGAGGGCCGTCACCTGCGCGACAAACTGATCGATCACATCGCCCCAGCGCGTCCCTTCCGCTGCGGAGATCCATTCGAGGGCGATCCGCTTTTCGTCGAGACCGAGTGTTTTCACGAGCGCCTTCGTCTTCTCGAACTGTTCCACGGCTTTGTAGTTGCCGAATATGTAGTGGCAGTCTCCGAAGTGGCATCCCGAGACCATGACGCCGTCCGCGCCGAGCTTGAACGCCCTCAAAACGAAGGCCGGCGTGATGCGGCCCGAGCACATCGTCCGGATGACACGGAAATTGGGGGAGTGCTGTATCCGGTTTACACCGGCGTTATCCGCCCCAGCGTAACTGCACCAGTTGCAGGCAAAGACCACGATATTCGGAATGAATTCCTTTTTTGCGACTTTCTTCTTCGTAGCCGCTGCCCTCGCGGAGCGTTCCGCCGTTTTTGTCCTCGAGGCTTTTGCCCTCGCGGAGCGTTCCGTCCTTTTTGTCCTCGAGGCTTTTGCCCTCGCGGAGCGTTCCGCCGTTTTCTTTTTCGAAATGATCTTCTTTTCAGCCATTGTTTTCCCTAACCGGTGAGCAGGGCCTCCATGATGGAATTGATCTGCTCGTCGGTGAAGTGTGCCGCGGCAATCGCGCCCGTCGGGCACCAACTCGCGCATGTGCCGCATCCCTTGCACAGTGCCTGGTTGATCTGGGCGGCCCTCACGCCCGGCACCGCCTCGATGATCGTCGGCGCGTGGAACTCGCAGATCTCGACGCACTGTCCGCACGCCCTGCAGAGCGATTGATCGACGATGCAGGTGGTCGGTTCGATCGCGACTGTATCGTGGGATACGATGATGGTTGCCTTGGCCGCCGCTGCCGCGCCCTGTGCTATCGAGTCGGCGATATCCTTTGGGCCGCTCACGCAACCGGCGAGAAATACCCCTTCGGTCGTTGTCTCGACGGGACCAAGCTTCGAGTGGCGCTCGAGGAAGAATCCGTCAGCGCCGCGCGGCACCTTGAGTATGTCCTGGATCTTCGCGGTGCTCTCCTCGTCAGGCACCATTGCGGCGGCGAGTACGATATAGTCGGCATCTATCACCAGCGTCCGATCGAGGGCGAGTTCCTCGATCTCGACCCGTTGAGCCAGCGAACCGTCGCCCGTTACACGGGGAAGGCGCTCGGGCGTGTACCGCACGAACCGTACGCCGAGCTCTCGCGCGTGACGATAGTGCTCCTCAGCCTTTGCTCCGACGGTGCGCATATCGCGGTGGAGAACGAGCACGTTGACCCCGCTCTCGCGCAGGCGGACCGCCTGTTTTACCGTTGTGGGACAGCAGAAGCGTGAACAGGCCGCGTTCTTCTGGGGATCACGCGAACCGACGCACTGGACAAACACAACCGTCTCGGGCTTTGTCCCGCTTATGTCGATCGTTTCCTTGCTATCGTTGAGATAATTCTCGAGCTCCTGGTTTGTTATCACGTTTTCGAAGCGGTCATAGCCGAACTCTTCCTCCGGTTTGTATATATCGGCGCCCGTCGCCAGAACGATCGATCCGACACGGAAGTTCCCGTTGGTCGTGGAGACGTCGAAATTGCCTACGAAGCCGGTGATGGAGTTGATTTCCGTCGAAGCCATCGCTTCGACACGGCTCGCCTTGATCATCTCGACCATGGTGCGGGAGAGCTCGAAGGCCGAAAGGTTCGCCGGATAGACGCGCGTCAGGTTATTGAGTGTGCCTCCGAGGCGGTTCTCCTTTTCGATGAGGTACGTTTTGAGTCCCTGTGCCTCGAGGTTGAGCGCGGCGCTCATCCCCGCCACGCCGCCGCCGATGACGAGCACGCTCTGTTTGACGGGAAGAGATTTTTTATACAGCGGCTGCAGGTGGCGCGCCCGTGCCACACCCATCTTGATCATGTCTTTCGCCTTGTCCGTGGCTACCTTTGGGATGTTTGTATGCACCCAGGAGCATTGATCTCGTATGTTGACCATTTCGAAGAGGTACGGATTGAGGCCGATCTGATCGCAGCTCTCCTGGAAGATCGGCTCGTGCGTGCGGGGCGTGCAGGCGGCGGCGACCACGCGGTTGAGCCGGTGCTCGACGATCTTCTCCTGAACGAGCCGCTGTCCTTCATCCGAGCAGAGGAAGAGATTGTTGTCGACGAAGACGACGTCGGGCATGCTCTCCGCGTACGTCTTGAGTGATTCGATGTCGAGCACGCCGGCGATGTTTATCCCGCAGTGGCAGAGGAATACCCCCACCCGTGGGGGACCGGAGAAATCGAGTTGAGGCTTCTCCGGCTGCTCATCCGCTTCGGGAAGCCTGACAACGTATTTTTCCGCTTCCGCCGCAGCCCCGGAGCCCTGGGCGACCGAATCGGATACGTCGTTTACGCCCGCCGCGCATCCGCAGATATAGATTCCTTCCTTCGCCGTATGAAGGGGCGAACCGTATCGTGTTTCGACCTTGAAAAACCCGTTCTTATCGAGCTCGATACCGAGCACTTCGGCAAGCTCCCCGTTAGATCTGGACGCGACGGCGCCCGACGAGAGAACGACCATGTTGGCCCTGACACGCTTGATCTCGCCCTTTTCTCCGTCTTCGACCGCGATGATGAGATCTTTTGTAACGGGATCCTCGAAGACTTTCGACGGCCGTCCGCGCACGTAGGTGAGCTCGGGCATATCGAGCGATCGCTGGTAGAATTCCTCGAATCCCTTTCCCGCTGCCCGCACATCTATGTAGAAGATCATCAGCTCTTCGATGCCGGGCTCGTGCTGCTTGACGAGCATGCAGTCCTTTATGGCGTTCATGCAGCAGAAGCGCGAACAGTACTCGCAGCCCGCCTCTCCTCCCTCTCCCCGTGACCCGACGCATTGGATAAAGGCGATTTTCTTCGGAACCTTGCGGTCTGATGGCCGCACGATGTGACCGTGTGTCGGGCCGGTAGCGTTGAGGATCCGTTCGAATTCCATATTGCTGAGCACATTGTCGTAGATCTCATAGCCGTAGCTCGGGATCGCCGACGCGTCGTATACGTCGAATCCCGTCGCGATGATGACCGCTCCCACATCGAGCTCGAGCTCTTCGCCGGGGTCGTCGTAGTCGATGGCGTTACGGTCGCAGCTGTTGTAGCAGTTCGTGCAGACGAGGAAGTCGCCGTTGAGGCAGTGTTCGCGGTCTATGATATGGGTGTTCGGCACCGCCTGGGCGAATGGCGTGTAGATCGCTTTACGGGCACCCATCCCGACTTCGAACTCGTTGGGAATTATGACGGGACAGTTGTCGACGCAGAGCCCGCAGCCGGTGCAGAGCTCTTCGCTCACGTAGCGCGGGTGCTTTTTGACCGTCGCACGGAAGTTGCCGGGCCATCCTGAGAGACGGGTGAGCTCGGCGTTGGTGAGGACCTCAATGTTCGGATGCCGACCGGCATCCATCATGCGGGGTCCGAGGATTCATATGGCGCAGTCCATGGTGGGGAAGGTCTTGTCGAGCTGCGCCATCCGGCCGCCGAGAGAAGGCGATTTTTCGACGAGGTAGACCTTTACCTGCGAAGAAGCCAGATCGAGCGCCGCCTGAATGCCCGCGATTCCTCCACCTAAAACTAAAACCCCACTTGCCTTGACTGCCTTTGGGGTCATAAGCGTTGTCCTCCAGATGCGGATCCTGACAGTGCCAACTATTTTTTAGCCTCAGAAGCGGATTGCTTCGTTAATTCCAAGCCGTACTCGTAGCCCCTGTCGAAGGCCTTGAGATTGAGCTCTTCCGTGCCGGAGGGAACCGATGTCTCGACCGCTTTTCTCAGCGCCTCGTGCGGCACGAGTCCCGTCACTGCGCCGAAGGAACCGAGCATGACGATATTGAGAACAATCTTTCGTCCGAGTTCCTCGGCGAAACGCGTAGCGGGGACGCCGAAAGCCTTGATCTTGTTGTCATGCTTTTCCGGTTTGACGAGATCCTTTTCGTATACGAGAATGCTCTCTTCGGCCAGGGTATCCTTGTACTTCAAGTAACCGTCGTTGGACATCGCAACGAGCATATGGGGGGCGGTTACGTACGGATAGAGCACACGGTCGTCCGAGACGACCACCTGGGCGCTGCAGGCGCTACCACGCGCTTCCGGCCCGAAGCTCTGGGTCAATGTCGCGTGCTGTTCGTTGAAGATGGATGCGGCTTTGCCGATGATAAATCCGCAGAGGATGACCCCCTGCCCCCCGAGCCCCGTGATCCTGATTTCAGTCATTGCCATTGCCGCCTCCATACAGTTTGAACTTGTCACCAAAGACATTCTTGTTGTGCTCGTTGTAACTGTCGAGATATGTGGGTTTGTCGATGTCAAGGAACTTGCCGACGGTGATCTTCGATTGGTAATCGATGTCGACCTCGTTCAGATCGGCGCCGTGACGGATCTCACTGTTATCATGGTAGAATTTCATGAGGTTGAGGCCCGTGCCGAGCTTGTTGAGCCGCGCGTAGAGCGTCGAACAGGGAGCGATGACCTCGACGAGCGAGAATCCCGGCTTCATGATGGCTTCCTGAAAGGCCATTGTCACCCTGCGGACATGGAGCGCCGTCCAGCGGGCCACATAGACCGCTCCCGACGAAGCGGCGAGGCGGGGAATATTGAATGGGGTCTCGTAGTTTCCGTACGGTGTCGTTTTCGACCGCGCGGTGATGGGGGTTGTCGGGGCGACCTGGCCGCCCGTCATGGCGTAGATGAAGTTGTTGACGCAGATCACGGTAATATCCATGTTGCGTCTCGCCGTGTGGATGAAATGATTGCCGCCGATCGATACGAGGTCACCGTCTCCACTGAAGACGATGACCTTCATGTCGGGGCGGGCCATATGAAGGCCGACGGCGAACGGGATCGCCCGTCCGTGCGTCGTATGGAACGAATCGAGCTTCATGTAACCCGCCACGCGTCCGGTGCACCCTATGCCCGAGACGATCGCCACCTTGTTGAGGTCGAGATCGAGATTCTTAAGCGCCTCGGCGAGCGCCGTCATCGCCGTTCCGATCCCGCAGGTCGCGCACCAGATATGCGGTATCCGGTCCATGCGCAGCATATCTTCCATCGGATGTTCTTCTGCTGCCGGTTTCTTTGTTTTCTTGCTCATTTCACCGCTTCCTTTATTGTGTCGTAAACATCATCGGGATTATGCACCGTTCCGCCCGAGTGGCCGACGAGGTACGATTCACACAAGCCCGCCGCGCAGCGGTTCATTTCGAGGAATACCTGTCCGTAATTCATCTCGACCATGATGAGCGCCTTTACTTTTTCGGCAAGCTCTCTGACTCTCTTCTCGGGGAACGGCCAGACGGTAACCATTTTTACCTGGCCGATTTTTATCCCTTCGTTGCGCGCTTTGGTGATTGCCGGCTGCACGACGCGTGAAGAGATTCCGTATGCCATGACCACCACATCGGCATCGTCGGTATCATTCTCTTCGAGCCAGATGATATTTTCGGTATTCGAGCGTATCTTTTCCATCAGCCGGTGTAAGTTTACTTTCTGGGTTTCGGCATCGATGACGGGATACCCCCGGTAATCGTGTGTCAGTCCGGTGATGTGAAACTTGTACCCCTCGCCGACGGGCAGCATGGGGGATATGAGGCTGCCGTCGTCTTCATAGGGCCACGCTTCACCGGGCTTTTTCTTCGTATAGTTCCGTTCGATGAGCTCGATCTCCTCGGGAGGCGGTATGACGACCTTCTCCGTCATGTGTCCGACACACTCGTCCGTCATGATGAGAACCGGCGTGCGGTACTTCTCGCTGAGGTTGAACGCGTGCACGGCGAGCTCGAACGATTCCTGGGGTGAGTCGGGAGCGAGGGCGATTACCTCGTAATCGCCGTGCGAGCCCCAGCGCGCCTGCATCATGTCGGCCTGGCCGGGAAGGGTCGGCAGCCCTGTCGAGGGGCCGCCCCGCTGGACATTAACGAGCACGCAGGGTGTCTCGAGCATGATCCCCAGGCCGAAGTTCTCCATCATGAGCGAAAATCCCGGCCCCGACGTGCATGACATCGATTTCTTTCCTCCCCATGATGCGCCGAGGATCGCCGCCATGCTCGCGAGCTCGTCCTCCATCTGGACGAAGAGGCCGCCGATCGTGGGGAATCGCAGGGAAACCCGCTCGGCGATCTCCGTCGAAGGCGTGATCGGGTAGCCGGCGAAAAACTTGCAGCCCGCCGCAATCGCCCCTTCGGCGATTGCATGGTTGCCGTCGAGGTAATGCGCACCGGTCAGGACGTTTTCCTTTTCAGCTTTCACTTGTTCACCTCTTCTCCCTCTTCCTCGATCCGCACGCAGTAAATAGCGAAGTCTGGGCAAAGCATCTCACAGAGGTCACAGTTGACACATTCTTCGGGCTTGATGACTTCCGGCGGATGGTACCCTTTGGAATTGAACTCCTCGGAGAGGATGAGAACGCCCTTGGGGCAGTATTCCACACAGAATCCGCACCCCTTGCAGCGTTCCTTGATGATGTGCAGTTCTCCCCTGGGAATCTTGAGCTTGTCGATGTCGAGTGGTGTTCTCCAGAATGGCATGCGAGGCCTCCGCTCTAAGGCCGTGCGTGGCCGTACCGTGGGTTGAGTGATTCAACGATGATATAACCGCGCATTCCCGGTGAAGGTCGGGACACCGGCAACTAATCATGCAATTTTTAATTGCGCTGCTTCTCGAATGTCCCGGCCGCTATGTCAAAAAGGGCGAAGTCGAACTCGAAGTGCCGTTCGCTTCACCTCTCTCATGAACGCGGTTTTTTACGGTCAATACTGTAAGATATTCCGTAATAAATGTCCAGCTTTCATTTAATGAAAAGTAAAGATAGCAGCCGTGCCGGCGCTTATTGCGGCATTCGCTCTTTTCTTGGTTGTCAGCCTTGCCTGGAGCGTGTATGTTTTTGTAGAGATAGGCGTTATTCAATGGCGCCAGGAAGCGATTTCTCGAATAAAAATGGCTTTCCGGTACAACATACGATTCAGCGGTGCGAGAGGGCAGGGCCTCATACAGGGGGCCCGGATTCTGGCCGAGGCGGCTGCAATATACGACGACAAGAATGCTTCCGAGAGCTGCTCGTACGGTCCCGAGGCGCGGGGGAGTACCGCCCGCGTGGAGATTATCATATCCGATGAGGCGATAGACTATCCTAAGGTCGAATCGGTCGATTTTCTTCTGACGCTCACCCAGGAGGCGTACGACAAATATGTGGGCGATTGCAAACCCGACGGCATCATTGTCGTGGATAACCTCATACAGACCGGTGAGGAGGCCGGGGGACGCACATTGTTCTCCGTACCGTTTATGTCAATCGCGAAGGAAGAATGCGGTAGGGTTTCCATGGTCAATATCGTAGCACTCGGATTTTTCACCGGAGTGAGCGACGTGGTGAGTGAAAAATCGATTCGGCAGGCTATTCTATCGCGTGCACCGAAGATGTCCGAGGAGAGTTACATCAAGGCGTATGAAGCCGGATTGCTGGCTGCCGAACAATTGATCGGCAAATAAAATTTACGTGCACGGACAACGCATGCGCCGGTGAATTGCAATTGTTTTACGGCTAAAAGGATTCATCTCATGAAGAACCCCTTGACCCGTCTCACCGAGAAGACCGCCGCACTCGGTAATTACAACCGCCGCTACCTTCATATCATCTCGAGTAACAGCGAGAAACTGACCGCGGCGCTCGAGCAGCAGGGGAAGCTCGACCGGGTTCACCTCTGGAGTTACTCGATGGAGATTCCCGGCGAAATGGACACCGTGCGCGATGCGGCCTCGAGCCGCGATGAGGCGCTCGACTTTCTCGGATGTTACTACGCCATGCAGTTTCTGCAGATGAACCTGCGCATGGTCGATGTCGTCAATCTCGAGCTCGCGACGAGTCTCGAACGCGGGCAGACGGGCAAAAAACTCATGCTCGAAGCGGGGCGCATGTTCCGCTACCTCACGAAGATCTACATGGAGCGCCTGCTCGACATCTTTCTCGATCGAGAAAACACGCCCGAGTTCGTCATGCTCGGCGTCGGTACGAGATCCGACCAGGACGACATCGATCTGGGAATCGTTCATCACGGAGAGAGAAGCCCCGAAGTTCTCAACCGCGCAATCGGACAACTGTCGAGCCAGATGTTCAAGACCGCAACGCAGCTGCACTTTCATCTCTCCGAGCATGTCGGGGGCGGCAAAGGCCTCTCCGCTACCATTGATGAGTACGAGGAGCTTCTCGATAACGATGATTACGACTTTGTCATGGTGACCGAGATGCTCGGAGCGGCGGCGATTCTCGGGAGTCACCAACTCTTCGAACAGTTTCGTGCCAAGGTGACGGACCGTTTCTTTTTCAATCCGAAGGCGAGAGCGAACCGCTTTCACGAAGGGTACCTCAGAGGGATACTCGGCGAGATCCGCTCGCTGCTGACCCGGCCAAAGCCGTCGGACACGATCAATCCAAAGGAGGACGCGCTGCGTCCCATCAAGGGACTTCTCTCGGCGCTCAAGCTCGTCTACGGGATCAGAAAGGTCAACGCCTGGAATATCATAGACGAGCTCAAGGAAAAGAATCCGGAGCGCATCGCTCAGTACGAGGACCTCGAGAAGCCGTTGAGCTTCTTCGAGATGTTCCGGTATCTCTACCAGATCATGGTCGCGCAGGACGAGGATGTCTGTCTCTACGAGCCGAGCATCGAAGCAATGGTGGCCCGGATCGCCGAAATGATCGGGCTCGAGAAGAAGGGTGTCGTCACCGCTAAGGATTTCCTTCTCGTCCTCTACTATGAGTTTCTCGAGAAGAGTATCAAGGCGATCGATGTCTTGACCGGTGACCTGAAGCGGCATCTCCGAGACGTAAGCATATACACACCGATCTTCACGGGAGAGATCCACCGGAGACCCGGGTACCGGGGAAACCTCGCCGTCGATTTTATCAAGGCTTCGACTTTTTCCGGTGGTATTACCTACTGGGACGACTTTCTCGAAGTGCTCGGCGGCAGTGACGACAGTTTCTACAACGAATTCGTCGATAGTTTTCATGAACTGCCCGAAAAGATGACAGCCAAGGTAGCCGCCGGCTATGTTTCGGGCACCAAGTACGGCGTATCATCCATAATGCGGTTCCTCGTCATTCTCGGCAAGAAGGCGAAAAACGAAAAAGGAACGGCAACATTCGATCTCATCAGTGGAATGTTTATCGACGAGCTGGCTCAGCTTGGGAGTGCATCCGCATCACTGATCCACATGTCTCACGCGGATCCGGGGGTGTTGAACAGCTTTCTCGCGCTGCTGAAATGGAATGCGCTCGAGCGCTTGCAGGCGCTCGCTCAACGCAAGCCGATTCTCCCGGAGCTCCAGCAACTCCACGACCAGCTTCTCGCGCTCATCAATGTTCACTATCAGAGCAGCCACTTCTTCAAACGGCATTTCCATCGGATACTGGAAAAGTACCCCGTATTCATCAAGAATTTGCACAACAACGAAAAAATAAAGGAGATGGCAAACGGCTTCTATGGGGATCTCACGGCGCTCGCATCACTCGATGAGCGGTTCGAACGGCTCGGTGATTATTACGATATGGAGTTTGTTCGCGTGAGTCTCATGGCGATGGCCGGTGCGGGGTGCGCGCAGACCGATGCCGAGTTTATCGAGTTCTGCGACAATTATACCCAGACACTGTACGAGTTCTGTCTGCAGGACGTGCATCTGTCGCTCGGTTACGCGATGCATTTCCATGACCGGTTTGCGCTCTATGCGGCGGGAGGACTCGCGCGTGAGCAGGGCTTCGACGATGACTACGATATGATCGTTATTCTCGATTCGAATAACAAAGAGGAGATCGACTACTGCAGCAAGATCGTAGCAAAAATGAATTCGCATATATTGAAACGCGGCATCCTGCCGCATCACCGGTTCGCGGGCCACTTCGACAGCTACGTCGTGAGCCTCGATCAGCTCGCGGAGTGCCTCACGACCGGCGCGGAGGACGTTTTCGTCGATCAATCACAGATTCTCAGTTCCCGTATGCTCGTCGGCAGCAGCAAGCTGGAGGAGGAACTGCAGCGAAAGATCATCGGTCCGTACATCTTCGAACGTGAGCAGGAGTACATCGGGTTCATGCTCGAGGAGATGGAATCGCGCCACGGGCAGGGGGACAATGGTCAGAGAAACAATATCAAGGAGTGCAAGGGCGGATTGCGGGACATAGAAATGCTTCTTCTGATATGCAAGGCGCGGCACAAGGTTCGCGATCCTCTGACGCGCAAGTTCCTGCGGCGTCTCGTCGAGATCGATCCCGCGCACGGAGAGCAATACGCCTATATGGAAAGACACCTGAATTTTCTCAAGAACCTGCGTGATCTCTACCGCCTCAAGGTGGCCGCGCGTGACGATATAGAGCAGGAGCACCTTTCATCGGTGGCGGCGAGTATCGGATACGGAAACGATAGCGAGGCCGCCGGGCGGCTGTACAATGATTTTCTGGAAAAGACCGATCGGGCCGCCACCGTCATTATGGGATTGATGGCGGGGATAGCTACATAGCGCCCCCGTGCGGATAATCGGGTGTCTGTTTTCTGTGTAGTTTTACTGCTTGATCATTTCGAGCAAACGGTCGATCTTGACCTTGTGCCTGTTCAGGCCCACATCTTCGATTCCCATCCCCTGCGCAATCCCGAGAAGCTGGAAATAGTACACGATCGGCACGCCGAAGGTCTTGCCGAGCTTTCTTCCGAGCACGACCTGCCCCAGATCGAATTCGTCGAAACAGGTCGGGCAGATGAGACCCATGCAATCGGCTTCGTTGCTCTTTACCGATTCCAGGATGTCGGCGAGCATGTGCTGTGGGATCGCATCGGTCACGCATGCCCTGCCGCAGCAGAGGAGTGTCATCTCGTGGTGGATCGGCTCCGCTCCGATCGCCTCGAGCAGCGTTTCGAGTATCGTCGGGTGGTCGGGGTCGTCCACGCGCATCACCCGTGACGGCTTGAGCAGGTGGCAACCGTAGTGAACGGCCACCTTGAGCCCCTCGAGGGGCCGCTTTACCGTCTCGATGATCCGTTCTATTCCAAAGTCGTCACGGAGAATCGTTACCGCGTGTCGGACGTCTACCGAGCCCTTGAATTCACGTCCGATCTTTTTGAGCTGCTTGTTGATCAGGCCCTTGAGATTTTCGTCCTCTTTGAGAGCAAGATTTACCTCGGACAGTGTTGCGGTGCAACCGGAGCAGGTAGTGACGATATCGTGACCAAGATCTTCGGCGATGGAGATGTTGCGGGCGGCGATCGAGTACCATTCCATCTTGTCTCGCGCCTGAAAGTATATCGGGTCCGGGCAGCATGTGAATCCATCGACGTCTACGAGCTCAACTCCGATACGATCGAGGGTGCGCCGTACGGCCGCCTCGAACCACGGGAATTTGGTCGTCATCATACATCCAAAAAAGGGAATGTATTTCATTCTGAGTCGCTTTCGAGGAGTTTTTTCAAATCGTCTACCGGGTAACTCGTAATAGGAGGCAATCCGAGTTCATTGCGACGTTTCTCTATTATCGCCGTCACCCTCGTAGTGATTCCACTGATGAGCACGGCGTCGGAGACATCGTGGACTATGGCCGGCGCCTTTCCTTCCTTGGTGCAGATATTCTTGAGCGCAATGATGACATCGACGGGGCGCACATCCTGCGGGCACCGCTCGGAGCAGGTATAGCAGTTCGTGCATTCCCAGATCTCCGAATCGGGGGAGATAAGCTCGTCCTCAAATCCGAGGAGCGTCTTGAGCAGGATGAGGCGCGGATTGAATCTATTGGAATAAAATGAGGCGGGGCAGTCGCCGACGCAGGCGCCGCACTGGTAACAGTAGTTGTGCCTGAATCCTTCCGCAACGGCGTTGAGCTTCTCTCGAAACTCGAATGCCACCTGCTGCGTATTGTTCGGTTGTGTATTTGTCTTATCGTTCAAGAGCCGGCCCCGCCGCAGTATTGGTTGGTTGATTCAACTGAAAGATTCGACATCCAATCTGCCGACTTCACCGGTAATTAAACCAGTTTTAACGGGCAAAAGTCAATATCGTAATATTTTCACGGTTTCAGACGGCGAAGAATCATGTTGATCTCTCCCTTATAGGGGAACCTGTTCTCGCAGCAGCTTCCCTCCTTTTTCGAAAAGATCAAACTTTTATCGAGATGGACGCTGAACTCACCGAGTGCTCCTTCGCTGACAGCGACCTCGATGTCGGCGAACTCCCCTCGTATCTCCTTTTCCACACGGGAAGCTTCAGGCAGGTAGTTTCAAGATCCGCAGTATTTGATGATAACCTTCATATTTCCTCCTTACGATTCACCGAAGGGCGTATTCCAGTCTGCTTGTGTTTTTCGCGTAATCAATTGCACGAACAGTCATTATCCCGAAATGGCCGATTCTATGCCTTGACTAATTAAGTGAATAGTATACCATAATGAAGCTAAGGGTAAAGATACAGTTATTATTCACGAGGAAGGAGGAGTGAAATGAAATGGACTCGATCCGTTGCCATTTGTCTGGTACTCGTGATGGCTATGGCTTCGTTGTTGTCGGGTGCCGACGGGCAGGCGGAGGAAGGCGGCATGAAGTCGCTCGGCGCAAAGACGATCGCACCCCCCGTACCCGTCTGGATAATCGGAACGTACGATAAGGATAGCAAACCGAACATAATGACGGCATCATGGGTCGGCATCTGTTGCTCCAATCCGCCGTGCGTAACGATCTCGCTTCGGGATTCGCGGCATTCGTATCAAAACCTCTTGGGGACAGGCGCATTCACGGTGAATATTCCATCGGTCGAGCACGCCGATGTCGCGGCATACGTCGGCACGGTATCAGGGAGAGACAGGGACAAGTTCGCGGACTGCGGCCTCACGCCGGTGCCGGGCACACTCGTGAACGCTCCGTATATCAAGGAATTCCCGATCGTGCTCGAATGCCAGATGATCAGGACAATGCCGCTCGGTTCGCATACGATGTTCATCGGCGAGATAAAGGATGTAAAGGTGAATCCGGCGATCCTCAACGAGGGCGGTTCGCCCACCCTCGAAAAACTCAAGCCGTTCATCTTCTGCTCGGGCGATCGGGGATTTTACGGGATTTCGGAATACATGGGGAGCATCCTGGGGCTGGCCGGCAGGATCAAGCCCAAGGAATAACGAATGCCCGGTTCGAGGGAGTCTCCGGCGTTCCGCCCATGGCTATCTTGGATATTGATTGGAATCCAGGTGAATGAGAACGCCGTGCCTCATGCGGGGCACCTATCTCAGGAGCACCATCTTTCTGGTCTCGGTGAATGATCCCGCCGTGAGGCGATAGAAGTAGACGCTGCTTGCGACCTCATTGCCGCTGCAGTCTCTCCCGTCCCACATTTCCTCGTACCGTCCCAGGCTCATACTTCTTCTCGACGAGCACGTGCACGAGGCGTCCCGTAACATCGTATATGCGCACGCGCACATCGGCCGGCTCGCTGATATCGAAGGCGATCCTCGCGGCGGCGTTGAACGGATTGGGGTAGCTCTGGTAGAGACGGTTTGCCGTTGGCGGCGGTGGGATGATTGCTTCACAGGCCGTTCCGTGGGCGCCGACGAGACCGCAGCCCCCGCTGTAATCCTCTGCGCATGGGGAATTCTCATGAAGATGGTAGTTCATTTCGATGGTATCGCAGAAGAGGGGATCGAGCGAGAAATTGCCGTTTGCACCCTCCCGGCCCGCGATGCACCCGACGTAATCACCGCCTGCATTACCGAAGATATCGCAGCAGTGCAGCGAGGTCGTCGCGTCGGATTCGCAGTGAACCGCGCCGCCCTCTGTGCTGAAAGCGATGATCGAGTTGTAGATATCGGGATTCGCTCCGGCGCGGCTGTAGATCCCGGCGCCGTAAGGCGCGGCGTTCTGACTGAAAGTGCAGTTGTATATAGCGGGACTGCTTGCGGAGAAATTATTGAGCATCCCGGCACCCCAATGCTCTGCCGAGTTTCTGGCGAAGGCGCATTTGATAATGTCCGGCGCGCTCTCATCGTTGTACATTCCCCCGCCGCCCCACTGGGCATGATTCGTGAAGAAGACGCAGTTTTCGATCCTTGTCCGGGAATCTGCGTTGTTGATGCCGCCTCCGCGCCCAAACGCCGTATTGCCGATAAAACGGCAGTCAGTGAATGTCGCATAGCTCATGAAGGCGCTCACGCCGCCGCCCAGATTGGCATAGCAGTCGATGATAACCGAGTCGGGATCGCCGCTAATTGATCGAGCGGCCGCCGAAGTCGAGGTCCCAGTTGCCGTCGCCGGTGAATGTGCCGTCGGCGAGCAGAATCGTGTCGCCGGCTACACTCGCGTCAATCGCGGCCTGAATCGTGGGGAAGTCACCGGTACCGCCTGCCGTGACCAGGTACGTAGCCGGAAGAACCGGTGATGAAACAAAAAGGAGCGTGAGAGGAATAAGCGTTGCGGTTGCGCGCTTGTTACCCATTTCCATCCTCACCCGCTGACTACAAAT
>CBDUQN010000039.1:0-27837 GCA_965369375.1 uncultured bacterium
TTTCTTTGGCAGGGATTAAAAAGAAACCGTGTCTTTCTCAATTTGGTTCCCTCCCCAGAATCGCGAATTGCTATTTCAAATATGGTGTTCTTTTCTATAAAATCAACTTCTTTTGCGGTACCATGGAAGCGGTGATCGGATGAAGAACAAAGAGATTGCGGCATTGTTCGGTGAGATCGCGGACATCCTCGAGCTCGAGGGTGCGAATCGTTTTCGCATCAGTGCCTATCGCAGGGCGGCGCAGACGATCGACGGCATTTCACGTGACATCGCGGCTATCGCGGCGGATGACATGCTCGGCGAGATCCCCGGAATCGGCAGGGATCTCTCGGCCAAGATCGTAGAATATCTCGAAACGGGTGAAATTTCGTTTCTCACCGAACTCCGTGAGAGCACTGCGCCCGTTCTCCTCGACATGCTGCGCGTTCCCGGTATCGGTCCGAAGACGGCAGTGCTCCTCTATGAAGCTCTCTGCGTCGAATCGCTCGAAGAGCTCAAAACCGCCGCCCTCGAACACCGCATACAGGGGCTGCCGAAGATAAAGGCGAAAACGGAAGAGAATATTCTCAAGGGCATAGAGTTCCTCGAGCGGAGCAGCGGGCGCGTACCGATCGGTGAAGCGTTTCCGATCGCCGAGGAAGTGATCCGCGAACTCGCGAAGCTAAAAGAGGTGAAAAAAATATCCGCAGCCGGCAGCCTCCGCCGATGGCGCGAGACGGTCGGCGATATAGATATACTCGTGACCTCTCCCAAGCCCGAAAAGGTCATCAAACATTTTACGCATCTCGATAGCGTCGCTCGCGTGCTCGCGGAAGGCAAGACAAAGGGGAGCGTCGTAACGCGGGAAGATATACAGATAGATCTTCGTGTCGTCTCCGAAGAGTCGTACGGCGCCGCACTCTGTTATTTCACGGGATCGAAGGAGCACAACATACGTCTTCGCGAGATGGCAATAAAGAAGAAAATGAAGCTCAGTGAGTATGGCGTTTTCAAGAGGACCACGGCCGGCGCCGAACGGCGCGTAGCGGGAAAAACCGAAGAGGACGTATACCGCAAGCTAGGCCTTCCGTACATACCGCCGGAGATCCGCGAAGATGCGGGAGAGATAGAAGCGGCGAGGAAGAATGCGCTCCCCGAGCTCGTCACGCACAAAGACATAAAGGGCGATCTTCACTTTCACTCAAAATGGAGCGACGGCATCGCGAGCCTCGAGGAGATAGCAGCAGCGGGCAAGAAACGGGGCTATCGCTATATCCTGATATCGGACCATTCGAAGAGCCTGCACATCGCCCATGGCCTCTCAGAGGAGAGGCTGAGAAAACAGATAGACGAGATAGAAAAAATAAACAGCCGCATGAAAAACTTTCGCCTTCTCAAGGGCGCCGAGGTAGATATACTGCCCGACGGTTCTCTCGACCTCAGTGAGGAGCTTCTCGCCGAGCTCGACATTGTCATTGTTGCGGTGCATTCCAAATTCAAGATGAAACGCGATGCAATGACAGAGCGGGTCATAACCGCACTCGAGCATCCATGCGCGCACATACTCGCTCATCCCACGGGAAGGCTCATCGGAGCGCGCGACGCGTATGAGATCGATATGGACGAGGTGATAAGAGCGGCCGCGCGGAACGGGGCGGCGATCGAGATCAACGCGCACCCGATGCGCCTCGATCTCGATTCATCCAACGCCCGAAAGGCATCGGAGGCGGGTGTCATGATAGCGATAGGAACCGACACGCATAATCCGGCCGTCGAGATGGCCTATATGATGTACGGCGTCAATGTCGCCCGCAGGGGATGGCTTACGAAAAACCATATCATCAATACGAAATCGGTATCCCGGCTTCTCGCCCTGCTGCGCGGCAAGCAAAAGCCTCCCGCCGGCACATCCGACCGAGCGAAGTTCACACAGAAACGCAGCCCGAAGAAATTCTCCCGAACCCGCAGCAAGCGCCAATAGCTGCCAATCTCACACACAAACCTAACAACCCGAACGTGCCAATATGGCAGCATTTATATACCGGTGCTGCAATTATGGCGTGATTTTCCGGCAAATTTATCCCTTCTGGTTCCACTGAATTTGTTCTGCCCACGCAACCAATTATTATAACACGACATACGCGCCGCTCGCTTTTTGGCACGGAATGTGAAGTACATAAAGATCGAGAGGAGAAAAAAGTTGTTGGAAACGAATGTCAGAGGAAGAAACATTTAGGAGGTGTTTGCAATGGCAATCGTAAGATGGAATCCGATAAGAGAGATGACGAATCTCCATCGGGAGATGGACAATCTTTTCGGTGATTTCTTCGGCCTTACGAGAAGAGGCGGTGAGCTCGAGAACTGGCAGTGGGCTCCGCGGATCAACGTGGAAGAAAACAATAACCATTACGAGATTACCGCCGAGCTTCCCGGGATAAACAAGGACGATATCGAGATCGAGCTCAAGGGCGACGTCCTTACGATCAAGGGTGAAAAGAAGATCGAGGAAGAGAAGAAGGACAAAAACTTCCACCTCTGCGAGCGGGTATACGGAAATTTCACCCGCACGATCAGGCTGCCCAAGCATGTCGATCGCGATAAGATCGAAGCGGAATACAAGGACGGTGTTCTCAAGCTCGACATCCCGAAGATCGAAGAGGTAAAACCGAAAGAGATCAAGGTAAAAGTCAAGTAAGCCCCCATTATACCGGAGGGCTGGACTTGATAGCCGGAAGGGGCGCTGCACTCAGCGCCCCTTCTTTATTATTCTATGAATGCTCCCGGCAACCCGTGCCCGAGTCCGGTTGTCCCCAGTGTTCCGGGGCGTTCGCCCCGCTTCCCCCTCTCAATCACCCGATTCGAATCAGCTCCGCTGCATGCTCAATCTTCACTCTATAGGCGCGCTTAACGCCTACTTCGATCCCAGATGAATGGGCTCTTTCGTCTCCTCCAGCGGCTTTATCGTCGGCGCGATGGACGATTCTTTGCGTCCCTCGGGGCTCATCTTGCATGCGCCCTCGAAGAAGACTCCTTCATCGATAACGAGGCGCCTCGTTTTGATGTCACCCTCGACCCTCGAGCCGCCCTGGAGCTCGATCTTGTCCCTGGCTTCGATGTTGCCGATCATGTGGCCCCCGATGACGGCGCTCTTGACCTTTACCTCAGCCGTGACCTTGCCGCCCTTGCCGATCACGAGAGTATCGGGACAGTTTATCGTCCCCTCGAACTCGCCGTCGACGCGAAGCGTGCCCTCTGTGACATCGACCGTTCCTTTGAACTTGCATCCTTTGCCTATAATAGAGTTCATTTTTCCCTCCCCTGTCATGCCTTCATCTTCCTTGCCGAACATCACAACCTCCTTCTTCTCCTCTTTTTTCTTGCGTCCTAACATCTACGAACCTCACTGTGGTAGGTACTTCATCGGATCGACGGGGACGTTGTTCTGCAGCACCTCGAAGTGCAGGTGCGGCGCGGTGCTTTTCCCCGTATTACCCGAGTAGGCGATTGTCTGACCTCGCCCTACTCGTTCATCCTTCATTACTACCAGCCTGTCGTTGTGTCCGTAAAGAGTTTTTATTCCGTAGCCGTGATCAATCCAGATGTAGTGCCCGTAAATGTTATCCCACCCGGCCTCTATCACGTACCCGGACGCGGCAGCCCTCACCGGTGTACCCCTGTCGATTGCAATATCTATACCCGGATGGTAGTTCGGATCCTTCTCTCCACCGGCGATGCTGTACCCCCTGGTGATATATCCTCTCACCGGCCAGGAGCTCGGGATCGACTGGAGGATCCGCGTCCTGGCCTCCTCGGTATCGTCGGCGATCATATTATTCTTGGCCTCCGCATCTCTAATAAGCATACTATCTTCCGGGCTTATTTCGAGGCCGAGCATCGTTTTGATCTGCATCTCCATGGAACGGATGCGAGCATAGTTTCGCATGAGCTCACCAACCTGCTCGCTCCGTTTGTTGAGCTCCTCTACCTGCTTCTCCAGAATGGCCGACTCCCTTGCCTTGACAAGAAGTTTACCATACGTTGCAACAAAGATAATCATAACGACGGCGGCGACGCAGACAAGAACGATAAAAGAGTAGAAGAGCTCGTACGGGACGCGGTATGTCCTTGTCTTCTTTATATCATGAGGCACGATGATTATCGAAAAAGTGCTCTTTCTCATCTGTTTCTCTGGGTTTCTCTCGTGTGGGCGGCCGCTCCACGAGAAACGGTTGTCTCCGTGAATCACGGCCGGGAATTTAAAACCTCGTATCGATCCCTATCTTCTCTAGTATCCCTTCGAGCTCTTCGTTCGAATAGTACTCTATCGAGATGACCCCCCCCCTGCGTCTCGGTGACAGGCGAACCCTCGTGCCGAAATAGAGCTCGAGCCGCTCCTCCATGGCCAATACCTGGGGTTCGAGCTTCCCCCTTCCCCTTCTCTTCCTCACCCTCTTTTTACGTGGAGACGCCTGCTCCGCCTCCCGGACCGTAATTCCTTCGTTGACAATACGTTCGGCCCATTCAATCCTGGCCTGCTCACCCTCTATCGAGAGAATGGCACGCGCGTGTCCCGCAGAGAGCTTCCCCCCCTCTATGAGCGCCCTGACCCTGTAGGGTAACTTCAAAAGTCTCAACGAGTTAGATACCGTGCTCCGGTTCTTGCCGAGGACCTCGGCTATATCCTTTACCGATAGCCCGAATTCCTCCTTGAGGGCGGTGTATCCTTGCGCCTCTTCTATCGCGTTGAGATCTTCGCGCTGGAGATTCTCCACGAGGGCGTATTTCAATGAATTATCATCCGTTACATTCCTTACAATCGCCGGCACGGTCGCCTTGCCCGCCATCTTCGCCGCCCTGAGCCGCCGTTCCCCGACGATCAGCTCGTAGCGCTCTCCACTGCGGCGCACGACGATCGGCTGGAGAACACCGTGACGCTCGATCGATTTTGCGAGCTCCTTGAGATTCTCCTGGTCGAAATCACTCCGTGGCTGGTGGGGATTGGGGTCGATTCGCTCGAGATCGAGCTCCTTGATCCGTTCCGTCTCCGACACGCTCTCTCTAAGGTCTTGTGAAATGAGCGCTTCTAGGCCTCTGCCCAACACCCTTTTTTTCATCCCGTCACTCCTCCCCTCCGGCCGTTTGCCTGTCGGCGGCTCGCTCGGCCATATGCGGTATCCGGGCGGCGGCGCGAACGTCCTGCTTTTCCAAGAACTCCTCTGCGAGTTTCAGGTAGCTCCTCGAACCGGCACTCTGAATGTCGTAGAGAAGAACCGGCTTGCCGAAGCTCGGGCATTCACTGAGCCTGACATTCCGTGGTATTATTGTATCATAAACCTTTTCGCCAAAATACGATATGGCTTCGTCGGCAACCTGGCCGGATAGATTGAGGCGGCGGTCGAACATAGTCAGCAGCACCCCTTCTATTCTCAGGTCGGGATTGAGGTGCTTCTGAACCATGCGGATCGTGCCGAGAAGCTGACTGAGGCCCTCGAGCGCGTAGTACTCGCATTGTATCGGAATGAGGACGGAATCGGCGGCCGTAAGTGTGTTGAGCGTCAGAAGACCAAGGCTCGGCGGGCAATCGACGATGATGAACTCGTAGTCGTCTCTGACGGCCTCAAGAGCCTTTTTCAGCTTGATCTCGCGTGCGATCTGCGAGACGAGCTCGATCTCCGCGCCGATCAGCCTCGGGTGAGACGGAAGGATATCGAGGAGCTCACCCCTTATGATCGTTTCTGAGACCTCCGCCTCTCCGAGAATCACCTCGTATATCGTCTTCTCTTCATCCGATGGGCGCACACCGATGCCGCTGCTTGCATTTGCCTGCGGATCTATATCAACGAGAAGGATTTTCCTCTCCGCAGCCCCCAGGCTGGCGCCGAGGTTGACGGCGGTCGTCGTCTTGCCGACACCGCCCTTCTGGTTCGCGATTGCTACGATCTTTCCCATCTTTTTCGTATTCACCTCTCTGCTATGCGCCGATAAACTACAGCGGGGGGCTGGGTGAGCCAGGGCGTGAAATCTATGTAAGCGCCTATGAACTCATGATCGTTTTTGTCGTAGAGATCCGCCGCAATCTCCGTCTCGGTGGTATTTGCAAGCCCCCAGAAGTTGTTTTGGGCCTGGATGGAATCGGTCGCCTCGTACCCGGGTTCGAGCCGCACCGCATACCGGCCGTTTGCATAGAAGGAACAGTTATGGATATCCGGCGATGCCCGTAATGCGAGACTTACCCCTTCACTGCCATTGTTGGAAATGGTGCACCCCTCCATAGAAAGGGTGAATTCGCCGTTGCTGCTGATCTCGGCGCCAACTTGAGTGTTCCATTTGAGCGTAGTGGAATTAATCGCGACATTTGAATTCTGCACATACACGCCTATCTTGTTATTCTCTATGCGGCAATTAGTTATCGTCGCCGTTGAGCTGTTGACGACGTGAACTCCCTTTACCGAGGCGCTGTAGATTGTGCAGCTATCAAGCGTAACCTCTGCCATGTCGACCGCCTCGATGCCGTACTTCGGAGAAAGTATCCGGACGTTTCTCAGGCTCCCCCTGGCATCGGCCCCGCTAAATGCGATGCCCCCCCATAAACCGGTCCCCTCCTCGCAGCTGTTCGCGAAGAACTCGACGGGATCGTCCTTCGTTCCGTTAATCACCAGCTCGCCCCTCACGCTGAATCCCCCGAAGGCGCTGTCTATAATGATTGTCACGCCGGGGCCGATAGTCACCAACATGCCGCTTGGAAGCGACACGCGGTTCAGATCGCGCACTATGTACGGGTACCCCGCGTCTTCCAACACCATCTGGTGCCGGAGTGTGGGGAAAACCTCTCCGACCGGAATATCTATACTGACCGACTTGTCGTCGATTTCGTCTGTAACGGTAAGCGTTACGGTACACGTTCCGGGCTCGCTCGGTGCCCGCCAGCGCACCGTCGCGCCCTCGGTTTTATCGAACGTGCCGTCGGTCGCGCTCCAGCGGTAGACAAGGGGGTCGCCGTCGTCGTCGGTGGCGTCACCGGTGAGATCGACATCGCCCTCCGTCCATATATAGCACTTGCTTTTTGTGATGGAGAGCCCGCTCGGTGGCTGATTTGAGAACCGCGCGCTGTTTTCGCAGCCCGTACACCAGATCAGACATGTTGAAGCAAGCAGCAAGAGCAAGCGATGAAAAATGTTACCGCGCATCTACGCCTCCTCGATTATGCGGTGGGCTCACCGGGATTATAGGTTTCTACCTAAAAGAAATCAATAAAAAAAGAAAGCGCAAGTAGTAGAAACCCTCATTAATGAAAAAAGCGAGCATACGGCGTGAGCCCCGGCCGGCCGTCGGACCCTTCAATCGCTGCGCGCACCCTCTCCCCGGCGTTTCACGTGAAATAGGGGCGGCCCGGGCCCCATCCTTCCTCCATCTGCGTTTCACGTGAAACACGAGAAGCCTCTGAGGTAGATACGGCCGTGTTCCGGAGCTGCCGGCATGTTGCTGTTTAATTGAATTACAAGCAGTTAGTTTGCATTTTCCCGGAATATGAGCATCGACCCGCGGCCGCCCGGAAACTCTATCGACGCCTCGAGAGGTATCGCCTCCTGCCCGGCTCCCAGTGCTTCTTTCTCCCAGCCGGCGCCTTTTACCGTGACGTACGCGCCACCAGGGCCAAGAAGGCGCCGCGCCACGGGCAGCATATCGCCTAGCCTCCCCGCAGCCTTCGAGATGACGATATCGTAATAGCTCCTCCTGCCATCCTTCGCCGCATCCCCTCCGATCGCCTCTAGCCCCTCCATCCCCAACAGGGCGATAACGCGTTCGAGAAAGAGAAACGGCTTTCTCTTTCGTTCGAAAAGAGTTATCTCGAACGCAGGGCGGGCGATCTTCCAGATAACGCCCGGGAATCCGGCGCCGGAGCCGACGTCCGCGACGCGGATACGCTTCTCGCGGGGCAGCGTTCCGGAGCGTTCTGCATGCTCGAGGAGCATAAAGGAATCGAGCACCTGGTTTTCGAGCGTGCGCCGCAGGTCCCGCTTCCCCAGCAGATGTATCTTCCCGCTCCACAGAACCACCTCTCCTACGAAGGCCTCGAGATTCGCTGACTGCTCCGCAGAGAGCTTCGACACGCCGCCCTCCTCGAGAAGGCGAAGCAACCGCCCAATAATGTCTTTATCTTCTTTCATCTCATGTAGGTATGCCGCTACGCGGGGCAGCGTCGCTTTCGGTCGAGCAGAACCATCAGGATGGAGAGATCGGAAGTGCGCACGCCCGAGATCCTCGAAGCTTGCCCCAGCGTTACCGGGCGGAACTTCGCGAGCTTCTCTCGCGCCTCGGCGCTGAGAGCCCCGTGACCAAATGAAAAATTCCCTGGAATCCGCACCCTGTCGAGGTTGGCGAATCTATCCGCCTCTCTCCGCTGTCTCCGTATGTACCCCTCATACTTCACCCTGATCTCGAGCGCCTCCTTCTCCCTCTGCCCCAGGCCGAGGCCACCGTCGGGAAAAACCCGTTCGAGCGCCTCGATATCGATACCGGGGCGGCGAAGAAGTTGCGAAGCCTTCTGCGGCCCACTGACACCACCCTCGATCCCCGGCAACTTCCCGCACGCCTCGGGCGGCACCGACATTTTTCTCATGCGCCTCTGCGCCCGTCCAACACGCCTGCGGCGCTCGACCGCTTCCTCCCAGAGCTCGCGGGGCAGGAGCCCGAAGCGGACGGCGTATTTCATCAGCCGTTCATCTGCATTATCCTGCCTGAGCAAGAGCCGGTGCTCGGCCCTCGATGTAAACATCCGGTACGGTTCGTCGATATCCTTCGTGACGAGATCGTCGACGAGAACGCCAACATATGCCTCGTGGCGGCCCAGCACGAGCGGGCTCATGCCGCCCAGGCTCGCGGCGGCATTGACGCCTGCGATGATTCCCTGTGCGGCGGCCTCCTCGTACCCCGAAGTCCCGTTGACCTGGCCCGCGAAATAGAGCCCTTCGATCCTGCGCGATTCGAGCGTCGGAAAGAGCTGGTGTGGCGGGAAGAAATCATACTCGATCGCATAGCCGTACCGCACGATCTCGGCATCCTCGAGCCCGGGGATCGTCCGCATCATACCCTTCTGTATATCGCGGGGAAGGCTCGTCGCGAGGCCGTTTATATATATCTCGTCCGTCTCCCGCCCCTCGGGCTCGAGAAAGAGCTGGTGGCGGTTGCGGTCGGGGAAACGGACGACCTTGTCCTCTATCGATGGGCAGTAGCGAGGTCCGACGCCCTTTATCCTCCCCGTATAGAGGGGGGACCTGTCGAGACCGCTTCGAATGACATCGTGCGTCTTCTCGTTGGTATACGTGATATGGCACGGGACCTGGTCGACGTCGAGGTCCTCCGTTCTGAAAGAGAAGGGGGTCGGATGATCGTCACCGGGCTGCTCGGTGCATCGCGAGAAATCGATGCTGCCCCGCCTCAGGCGCGCCGGCGTGCCGGTCTTGAGGCGGCCCCGCTCTACTCCCAGCTCTGCGATACACTCGGAAAGCTCGCACGAAGCCGGCTCGCCCTCCCTGCCGCCGGGAAAATGCTCCTCACCGATATGCATCAGGCCGTTGGGAAAGGTCCCGAGCGCAAGAATGACCTTTCTGCTCGCAAACCGCTCTCCGCCTTTCGTGGCGACACCGGTGATGCGGCCGCGGGAGACGAGCAGCCGGGTGACCTCTCCCTCGAGAAGCGTGAGGTTCTCCTGGGACTCGAGCCTCTCCAGCATCCTTCGGTGGTACGCCGCTTTATCCGCCTGGGCCCTCGGAGACCATACGGCGGGCCCTTTCGCCCTGTTGAGCATCCGAAACTGTATGCCGGCCTCATCGATGCAGAGCGCCATCTCACCGCCGAGCGCGTCGACCTCCCGCACGAGCTGCCCCTTGGCGAGACCGCCGATCGCGGGATTGCAGGGCATTCGCGCGATGTCGCCGAAGCTGATCGTTGCGAGCAGCACGACGAATCCCATTCTCGAGGCTGCGAGCGTCGCCTCGCAGCCGGCGTGACCGCCGCCGACGACGATGATGTCAAACGAGCTTATCGAAATATTGTTCATAATTATTATTAATAACTCTGTAACTTATTATATAGCTTTATTATTTCCCTATGCAGAAGGTTGTGAAGATCGCATCGAGGAGGTTTTCGACTATCGATCGCCCCGTTACCTTCCCGCAGGCATCCGCGGCCGCCCTTAGCTCGACGCTCAGGATTTCCGCGGGAGCGCCCTCATCCACCACAACCTCGAGTCTCGAGAGGGCCTCGTCCGCCTCCCGGAGCGCGGCTGCCTGCCTAGCATTCACCGCGATTCGTTCCCTGCTCATTTCTTCGGTCTCGCTTTGAATCGAATTGTGCGATATCAGCTGCCTGAGCTCTTCGAGCCCCTCACCGGTGAGCGCGGAGACCGCCGTCACCGCCCCGGTGCCGAGAAACTCCCGTGCCTGCTCCACCGACGCTGCGAGACCGAGATCGCACTTGTTGAGAACACAGAGCGGCTTGCGGGGACCGAGCCTCTGAAGCTCGTTTTTGCTCTCATCACCAAGCTCGATCGATCCATCGATGACGAAGAGAACGAGATCGGCCCGCCCTGCCGCCTCTCTTCCGATAGATATCCCTTTCGCCTCTATCTCGCACCCCGTGTCCGCTATCCCCGCAGTGTCCTCGAGGCAGTAAGTGAACCCGCCGATGTGAATCCGCTCTCTGAGAATGTCGCGGGTCGTTCCGGGGATGGCGGAAACGATCGCCCGCTCTTCTCCGAGGAGCGCGTTGTAGATGCTGCTTTTTCCTGCGTTGCGAGGCCCGAGTATCGTAACGCGGATTCCGTTTCGCAGCTTTCCCCCGGCGATCTCCGAATCGAGCAGGCGCCGAATGGTTTCTCTCAGGCCGGCCGCGGCGCTTCCCAGCGCACCGGATGAGTACGTTTCGATATCTTCCTCGGAAAAATCTATCGACAATTCAACGAGCGCCAGTTGTTCGAGAAGCACCTTCTCGATCTCCTGCACTTTTTTCGACAGACCGCCTTCGAGATGTTCGATCGCAACGCGGCGCTGCAGCTTCGTTTCGGCGGAGATCAAATCGGCTACCGCCTCGGCCTGAACGAGATCGAGCCTGCCATTGAGGAAAGCCCTCTTGGTAAACTCTCCCGGTCCCGCCCCCCTCGCTCCAGCGCGCAAAATCTCTTCGATGATCTCAGAGACAACCTGCATGCTCCCGTGGCACGATATCTCGACGACGTCCTCTCCCGTGTAGCTGTCGGGAGCTCGCATCACCACGGCGAGAACCTCGTCGAGCGGTTCACCGTTCCCGTCGCTGAGCACTCGCCGGTATAATTTGTGGGATGTCCCGTTGGCGGCGCCCGGGGCCAGAGCGTCGAGGATGTCAACGGCTTCGGATCCGGAGATACGAATAACCGCGATGCCTGACGCCCCTGGTGGCGTGCTCAGGGCTACAACAGTGTCTCTGTCCATGGCTGATCGTGTGCTGCGCCGGTTGGCTGTTGTCCGAGTATGTGCGCGCCGCGCCCTATCGTCTTCTGCGCGAGTCGTCCCTCGGCGGCCGGTTTCTGTTTTCGTTTCCGCTCACCGGTGAAACGCACACCTTGCGCATCTCCCCGTCACCCACGGTGTATGTCGTTACCCCCGCTTTTTCGGCGAGGGTCACATGAATGATCCTGCGCTCGGACGACTTCATAGGCTCGAGGGCGACTTCCCGGCCGGAATTCCTCGCTCTTTCGGCGGCTTTGAGGGCCTTCTGCTTGAGAATCTCCTCCCGGTTTCTCAGATAGCCGCCGATATCCAGCGTCAGCCTCTGATAGCCTCCCATGCTTCGCGAAACGATCCGGCCGACGAGGTGCTGCAACGATGTGAGCGTATCTCCCTTTCTGCCGATGAGCAGTCCGTCCACTCCGGCGGTCTCCATGTTTATATAGGTCGCATCCCCATCCTCCTCGGTGAAGAGGCGGTAGTTCACATCAAGACATTCCATGATCACGCCTGCTACGCTGTCTACGATCTCCTCGATCCCCTTGCTGCTCTTTTTCCTCGTAACACGAATGCGAGCGTCCTTGACTCCGAACAGGTTGAGAATGCCCCTCTGTCCGGCTTCGAGTATCTCGATCTCCACTTCGTTTATCCGGGCGTTCAAGCTGTCGAGCGCCTTCTCGAGCGCCTTCTCAACGGTCTTGCCCGTTGATTCAATCGAATTCCTTCCCTTTCCCGTTCTGCTCGTGCCTTCCATTGTTTATCTCCCCGCTTCCTAATGATATGTTCCACGCTTACTTTTTCGGCGGCGCGCCTTCCCGCCTTTTTTCGACGCTGCTCGGCGGGATTCACCTTCGCGCCCGTCATCTGCAGCCGCCGACTTGCCGGCGTCAGGTTTGGCTTCGGGGGGCTCCTGCGAACCGGAAACTTCTTCCTCGTCATCCGCACCCGTGTGGATATAGTACTGCTGAATAATGGACATCACGGTATTGATGGTCCAGTAGAGTACGAGCCCGGACGGCATGCCGTAAAAGAAGACTGTCAGGATGATGGGCATCATAGTCGACATCATCTTCGTCTGCATCGCCGGCGTCTCTCCGCCTGTTGGGGAACCTCCCAGCTTCGACTGCGCGTACATACCTACTCCCATGAGGATCGGCAGCAGGTGGAATTCGTTGCCGAGAAACGGCAGCTTCGCACCTATTTTAAAGAGGACGTCAGGAGAGGACAGGTCGTTGATCCAGAGAACGAATGAGGCGCCCCGCAACTCTATGGTATTGGATAGAACCCTGAAAAGCGCATAAAACACCGGCATCTGAAGAAGCAGCGGGAGACAACCGCCGAGGGGATTAACCCCCGCTTCCTTGTAGAGCTTCGTCATCTGCTTGTTGAGCTTCTCCCGGTCGTCTTTGTGTTTTTCCTGCAGCTCCTTGAGCCTCGGCTGGAGCTTCTGCATATCTTTCATCGATTTCATGCTCTTGTGCGTGAGGCGGTAAAAGAGCACCTTCGTCAAAAAGGAGAGGAGTATGATAATCACTCCGTAGTTCGGTATGAACCGCCTGAGGAATACCATGAGCCTCAGAATGAATATGCTGAAGAACCGAAGCGCCCCGAGGTCGATCGTTTTCTCGAGACCGAGGCCGTACGCCTTGAGTCCTTTCATGTCGAGGGGCCCAAGGTAGCATATATAGCTATCGTCTATTTCTCTCGGATTTCCCCTGAACTCGTACCCGATTTCGTACCCGACGAATCCTTCACTCTTGTCGCCGAGCATCGACAGGGTGCCCGCGCGCTGCCGCTCAGGGATGAGTGCGCTCAGAAAATACTTTGACCGCGATCCCGCCCAAACGATCATCCCATCGTGTTCCATACGGGATGTCTTCCCGAATTTTCCAGCTGATTTCTTGTAAAACTCCTCGCCGACCTTACCCATCGAAGCGAACTGCCGCCTGTCCGCCCGCTCATCCTTCTCGGTAACGGCCATGCCGCATTCCCATGAAACGGAATAGCTATCCGCATCCTTTAAACTCCCCTCCCGCTTTAGAACTATCCCGAGCCGCACCTCGTATCCGCCCCTCACAAACTCGAACCGCTTCTCTACATACTCGCCATTCTCCCCCGCCCACCTGAAGGTCACGGTCGCCGATTCGAGCTGCTCGCCGAGCACGATCTCGGTATCCTCCGACACAGGCCTGCCGTTAACGATCGTTTCGAATGGCGTGCGCGAGAGCGGCGTGCGCCTATCCCCCTCGATCATCGAAAGAGCAAACCCTCCTTCTGCGCCTTCCGGCACTAGTTCGACGAGTCCCCCCGCCTTCCGGGCGAAGTCGAGAAGCTCCACGCTCCTCACCTCTCCACCCATGCTGCTGAGGCCAACCTTCATCTTTTCGGTGACAACAGTGAGCGACAGTTGCTCCGCCGCCGCTGCCGCGGGAGTGGTGATTTCACGCTCCCGTGGCGCCACGTCCCCGCCAATTTCTTCCGATTCCGCCGGCGCCTCCCCCTCCCAGGTGGAGCGCTCGAGGGCGGCAAGGGAATCTGCAATCGCCTTGTCGCGAAACTCGATCATTCTCTGCTGCCTGAGCGCTTTCTGTTTCGGCGCTATATAGAAGTAGTTCCAGGCAAAGAGAACGGCTATTGTCATCAGAATTGCAAAAAGTGAACGTCTATCCATACGCTCCTTCCCTTCGGGAAGCCGATTGGCTACATAATTGGCTACATATCAGCACGCTTTGAGTAACGGCGCGAATCAGCGCACGGGGTCATACCCGCCGCTCGAGAAGGGATGACACCGGAGGATCCTGCGAAGCGCCAGCCACCCGCCCCTGAAAGGGCCGTATCGCGTAATGGCGCCCTCGGCATACTCCGAGCAGGAAGGTGCAAATCTGCAGACTGGTGGATGATAAGGCGATAATGCGGTCTTGTATAAACGCACGGCCGCGAGGCCGACTCTCGTCAGAATCCTTGATATCATCCGTGTTGTGCTATTAGTCCAGCCCTTCCCAGCGAGCTTTCCACATCTTTGAGCAGTTCTTGATATGATGTCTCTCCCGGGCCAAAAGAGGCTATAAACACTATCCAGAGATTCTTCTCGTTGATTCCGTCTTTCAGTTTTCTGAATATCTCCCGCATCTGCCTCTTCACCTTGTTCCGCTGATACGCTTTTCCTATTTTCTTGCTCGCAACAAAACCGGGAAGTATTCCCTCGTTACCGGTCTTGAGGTGGTAGATAATTACGTTACGCCCGGCCTCCCGAGTTCCTTCTCTGTAAACGAGGCCAAACTGCCCCTTGTTTCTCAGTCCCCGTGACGCCATTCGGCACATTCTTCATTTAAAGACTAAACGGCCAGACGTGTTCTGCCTTTGGCTCTCCTCCTTTTCAGAACTAAGCGGCCATTTTTCGTGCTCATTCTCTTTCTGAATCCGTGCGTTCTCTTTCTTCTCGTATTATGCGGCTGATATGTACGCTTCATTTTCTTTTTCTCCCGATATTCGTCCCACGCTTCGCGCAATAGAGAGCAATTTCGTATAATATAAACAATACACAGTAGAAAAGCTTGAAATTTTTGTCAAGAATTTTATGGTCCATTTCATTATCTCCTTATACTACGTGCATTTTCGCCTCTTGGTATTTTCCCCCAAAACCATCCACACCCTCCTGCGAGTTCCGTTAATATATTTAACGCGCTTATGTGCCTGTAAATCAATCCCTTAGAAAATAACTCCACAGCGATCCAAAATTCCCTTGCCTCGTTGCGTGGCCACATGATACATTACCCTCCGCGGGATGAGGGAATTTTCCTCCCTAGCGAGCATTACCACCAGGGTCACACATCTTAACTGCTAATATCGAACGGAAATGTGGAAAACGCTCAGGAAACATATTTGCTAACCCGCCAAACCTGTTGTTCGCATTAAAGTTGTCGAGTTGTCCACATTCGTGGAAAACTTGGGTATCCCGATGGGGATTGGAAAACTCCCCTGAGTGGGCGTCTTTTTCTCTTTGGAGCCCGGTACGTTGGACGATAATCCTGCAGCAGAAGACAAGTCGGTGCTGGAGAAGGAGTTGGCTCGTGTCTGGGGCTCGATTCTGGAGCGGATAAGCACGCTCGTCAACTCCCAGAGCTTCAAAACGTGGTTCGAGCCGACCAAATTGATCAGCCTCGAGGACAATCGCCTCGTCGTCGAGGGGCCGAATCCCTTCTTTATTGACTGGCTCGTCGAGCACCACATGGACAAACTGCTCTTTGCGGCAAGCGAGACGCTCGGCAGCGATGTCACCGTAGAGCTCGTTTCCTCTCCGACACCGCAGAGGGTTTCGCCTCCCGATACGAATACACGCAGGTCGATGCTCGTTCGGGAAACGGTAACGACGCCGAACAATGTGCACCTGAACTCCCGTTACACATTCGAAGAGTTTGTCGTGGGGAGCGGAAACCGGCTCACCCACGCCGCTGCGCTCGCAGTTGCGGAGAATCCCGCGCGCGTCTACAACCCCCTCTTTATCTACGGCGGCGTCGGGTTGGGGAAAACCCACCTCATTCAGGGCATCGGGCATTTCGTGCTCGAGCAACATCCGTCTATGACGATCTCCTACGTTTCGACGGAGAGTTTTATGAACGAGCTGATACATGCGATCCGGACAGGCGTTACTCTAGAGTTCAAGGAGCGGTACCGCAACGTCGACATACTCCTCATCGATGACATTCAATTCCTCGCCGGGAAGGAAAGCACACAGGAGGAATTCTTCTTCACCTTCAACGCCCTCCACGACGCGAACAAGCAGATCGTCGTGACTAGCGACAGGCCGCCGAAAGAGATTCCCACCCTTCAAGAACGCCTCACCTCCCGCTTCGAGTGGGGCCTTATCACCGACATCCAGCCTCCCGATCTCGAAACGCGCATTGCGATCTTGAGAAAAAAGATCGAAAACGAGCGCATTCAAATTCCTGACGACGTCATTCAACTCATTGCGGAAAACGCCAAGAGCAACATCCGCGAACTCGAAGGCTCGCTGATCAGGATTCTCGCCTGCGCGAGTCTTACAAACCAGGATATCAATGTCGACATGGCGCAGGACGTTCTCCGTGACATCATGAAGAGCTCGTCTAAACAGAAGATCAACGTTCAGATAATTCAGAAGGCGGTTGCGCAGCACTTTGACATCCCCACCGACACACTCAAGGCCAGGACCAGGATCAGCCGCATTGTTCTCGCGCGCCAGGTAGCCATTTATCTCTGCCGCGAGCTCACATCCAACTCACTCGTGCAAATAGGAAAGAAGTTCGGCGGAAGGGATCACAGCACAGTACTATACGCCATAAAAAAAATTACAGAGGGGTGTGCGCGCGATCCAGCTCTCAAGCGGCGCATTCAGACGATAAGAGGGGAGCTCTTGTCCTGACGTATAACTAACGCCGCTATGGTTTCCACAGTTTCCACACTATACTTGTTGATATTATGTTTAATTCTGTTGAATACACCCACGTTTTGTTGAAAAGTGGTCTTCTTCCACAAAACTATGCACATATCTTCATCCGGAGCTGTGCCGCCAAGAAAGCGAGCTTTCGAAGGTTTATCAACTTACAAACAGACTCTACTACTACTACTAAATATATACTAAGAAGTAGATATTATAATAGGTAGGGGGCTCTTTTCGACTCTTAAAAAGAGTGGTGTTATTTTTCTTGAAAAGTGTGTGTTTTTTCTTTATGATACGTCTTCTCGATTGGGAAAAGAAATAAAGGGGCCAACAGATTCTCAAGTGCTTATGCAGGAGGTGGCGGTGTGGAAATAGTAGTACCACTCGGAGAGCTCAGTAAAAAGATGAACGCGATATCATCTGTCGTCCCTGGAAAGACGACAATGCCGATTCTGTCCACCGTTTTGATAAGTGCGGATAAAGAGGGGATTACTTTTTCCGCCACAGATCTCGATATATCTGTAACATCGAAGGTCAAGGGGAGCGTGGTGGATGAAGGGAGGATTGCGGCGCCGGCGAAAAAGATGGCAGAGATCGTGAAATCCCTCACGGGGGATGATGTGAAGTTCGAGGCGAAGGAAGAAAAACTAACCATAAAATGCGGAAAGAGTAGATTTGTCATCAACAGCAGAAGTCCGGATGATTTCCCGAAGCTGCCGAAACAGGAGAGCAAAACATCATTCACCATAGATCCCGGATTGCTTGGAAAACTCATTCAAAAGACGGTGTACGCCGTATCGACCGATCTAACCAGACCGGCGCTCTGTGGCGTTCTCTGGGAAGTGGACGAGAAACATATATCGATGGTATCGACGGACGGACATCGTCTCGCGCGGGTAGAGTGCGCAATTGATCTGGAAGTGGTCGAGAAGGCGAATGTTATCGTTCCTCCCAAGGCGATGACGACGCTCAAGGCGTACGCGGAGGGCGAGAAGGAAATCACGGTGAGCCTCGGGGAGAACAGTATATCGTTCGATATGGCGGATAGTGTTATCTATTCGAGGCTGCTCGAAGGCCCGTTCCCCAATTACCAAAAGGTGATTCCAGAGGGGAACGAGAAGGAGCTCGTTATAAGCAAGACGATGTTACAGGATGCTACACGCAGGGTGGCCATACTTTCTGATGCCCTGACGCACCAGATCGTCTTTTCTCTCGGTAAGGATAAGGTCACGCTTCATGTGAGCACACAGGATCTTGGTGAGGCGCGAGAAGAGCTCGAGGCTTCGTTTTCGGCCGAGCCGATGGATATCGGTTACAACGCCGGGTACATACTCGATATATTGAAGACGATCGATGCAGAGGACATAAGTTTCCGTCTCGATAGATCCGACAACGCAGGACTCGTGGAGCCGGTGACAACAGAGGAAAACATTAAACAGACGTGCATAATAATGCCGCTGCGCATCAGCTAGGAGCGGGAGACGGCGTGAGGGGAGCGGGGTTGATCGTTCGAGAATTCGAAGCTGTTAACTTCCGTAACATAAAAAAAGCAACTCTCACTTTTTCGCCGACATTCAATCTGATTGCGGGAGATAATGCGCAAGGGAAGACGAATCTCCTCGAGGCGCTGCACTTCTTTTCCCTCGGGCGTTCTTTCCGGACACGGCGGCTGGACGAGGCCATTATGTTCGGAGAGGAGTATGCGTTCCTGCGTCTGTGCGGGAGGAGTGATACGGGGATAGATTTCAAGCTCGAAGCGGGCATGGAACGCGGCAGCGGAGTGCGCGCCTCGGTGAACGGGAAAAAGCTTTCAGGCATGTCGGAAGTGATCGGTATCTTTCCGACGGTTCTTTTTACGGCCGGTGACGTGACGCTTGCATCCGGACCCCCCGCTAACAGGCGTGTGTACCTCGATTATACCGTAGCGCAGATATCGCCGGCGTTTTTAAAAAACCTGAAAGGTTACCGGCGGGTGGTTAGGAGTAGAAACGCGCTGCTGAAAAGATCTCTCGAGACGGGGCGAGAGGCGAAGGAGATCGAGGCCTGGAACGAGGGATTCATTGAAAAGGGCGCCGCCCTCGTTCGGGATCGCGAGGAAATGGTGCGTGTGATTGCAGATGAGGCGGCCGTGCTGTTCGGGAAACTGCTTCCCCGGGGGGAGCGGTTGAGGATCGAATATATCTGCTCGTTTGCGCGGGCGAGCATGAGCAAACAAGACTCACTGCGAGAAGCGCTGCGGGAGACGCGCGCCGCAGAACGGAGACGGGGGTACACGCTGGTCGGGCCCCATTATGACGACCTCGCGTTGTATATCGATGATGTAGGGCTGAGGCGCTACGGCTCACAGGGGAGAAAACGGCTGGTGGCCATCGTGCTCAAGCTCACACAGGCCGCGATCATAATGACCAGGAGGAGCGAAAGGCCGGCGGTTCTACTCGACGACATCTTCTCGGAGCTCGATCACGGTACGACGCGGCGGGTAAGGGAGCTCATGTCGGATACGTACCAGAGTTTTATCACCTCGCCGCGGGCCGAGGAGCTTCCACGCGAGACGGTCAACGCTAAAAATTTCGTCGTCGTAGGGGGAGAAATTAGCCCCGTAGAAGCGCTTCCGTGACGGGGAGTTACGGAACTGTTTGAAGGGGGAGGCGCCTCAACCGGATGGGAGCTGGAAAGCGGGCGGAAAAACCGATAATTTCATTTCCATTTTGCCCGTTTTCCTAATAAACTTAATGGGATATAGTGCCATGGCAGGGTAGGGCGCGATGAAAAAAAAACAGGCCACCGGTATCGGCGATATTCTTCCCGGGGTATTTAAGAGCCTCGGCCTCGAGGAGAAGATCGAGGAAGGCAAGCTCGTCGGCGCCTGGCCGGAGATCGTCGGAGAAGCGGTCTCGAAGCGCAGCCGGCCGCGTGCCGTCAAGAGGGGA
Source organism: uncultured bacterium (assembly GCA_965369375.1). GTDB lineage: Bacteria > Krumholzibacteriota > Krumholzibacteriia > Krumholzibacteriales > Krumholzibacteriaceae > CBDUQN01. The sequence continues at coordinate 19,812 of CBDUQN010000039.1, forward strand.
ACACTCATTGTTGGAGTGGAGAACAACGTCTGGATGCAGGAGATCCGGTTCCACCAAACCAAGATCCTCGAGCGCATCAGAAAACGGTTTCCGAAGATAAACGTCAAAGAGATACGCCTGGAACTTGAAAGGGAGAGAGGGCAGCAATGAGCCAGGAATACACTGCAAAGGGGATTCAGGTTCTCAAGGGGCTCGAGGCAGTGAGGAAGCGCCCGGCGATGTACATAGGCAGCACCGATGTACATGGGCTTCACCACATGATATACGAGGTTGTCGACAACAGCATCGACGAGGCAATGGCCGGCCACTGCGAGAATGTGGCCATCACTATAGCGAAGGAAGGCCATATCACCGTCGAAGACGACGGACGCGGGATACCGGTCGATATCCATCCGACGCAGAAGCGCCCGGCGGTGGAGGTTGTCATGACCACACTCCACGCCGGCGGAAAGTTCGATCACGAGAGCTACAAGGTTTCGGGAGGGTTGCACGGGGTCGGCGTTTCGGTCGTCAACGCCCTCTCGGAATGGCTCGAGGTCGAGATATTCCGAGATGGAGAGACGTACGTGCAGCGGTACAAGAAAGGAATCCCCGAGACGGAGCTCACATCGAAGAAACAGGAAGGGAGAAAAAAACGGCGCGGAACGAAGGTGACGTTTCTCCCGGACACCGAGATCTTCACGGAGAACCAATACAGCTTCGATACGCTCTCGCAGCGGTTCCGCGAGCTCGCCTTTCTCAACAAGGGGATCACAATACGCTTTTCCGACGAACGCTCCGGGAAGAGGCACGAGTTCAATTATTCGGGGGGGATCGTCTCGTTCGTCAAATGGATCAACCAGAACAGAAAGACGCTCCATTCGCCGCCGATATATATATACGAAGCCCGCGATGGGATCGAGGTCGAAATAGCGATACAGTACAACGACACGTATATGGAAAAAGTATTCTGCTTCGCAAACAATATCAACACGATGGATGGGGGCACGCACCTCGTTGGATTCAGGTCGGCGCTAACGAGAACGCTCAACAATTACGCTCAGAAGAACAACATCTTCAAGAAGCAGAAGATCATTCTGAGCGGCGACGACGTGCGCGAAGGAATCACCGCCGTGCTCAGCGTAAAGCTTCCCGATCCCCAGTTCGAGGGGCAGACGAAGGCGAAGCTCGGAAACAGCGAGCTCAAAGGGCAAGTCGGGGCCGTGCTCGGATCGAAGCTCCGTGATTTTCTCGAGGAAAACCCATCCGTCGCACGAAAGATCATCGAGAAGGCGACCCAGTCGGCCCGCGCCCGCGATGCGGCGCGCAGGGCGCGCGAGCTCGTCAGGCGCAAATCAGCGCTCGAATCGAGCGCGCTGCCGGGCAAGCTGGCCGACTGCTCCATATCCGATCCGGAGCACTGCGAGATATACCTCGTCGAGGGCGATTCGGCCGGCGGTTCGGCGAAGCAGGGGCGCGACAGGCGGTTCCAGGCGATTCTGCCGCTCAAGGGAAAGATACTTAACGTCGAGAAGGCGAGGATAGACAAGATACTTACGAACGAAGAGGTAAAGACGATCATCACTGCGCTCGGAACGGGGATCGACGCCGAGTTCGATATAACGAAGGCGCGGTACGGAAAGATCATCATCATGACGGACGCAGACATAGACGGCGCCCACATACGAACGCTCATCCTCACGCTCTTCTACCGCAAGATGCCCGAACTCGTAAAGAAGGGCTTCGTCTACATAGCGCAGCCGCCGCTCTACCGCGTCAAGAAGGGCAAGGAGGTGCGGTACGCGTACAATGAAAATGAAAAGGATCGCATCGTCAAGGAGTTCGGCGGATCGAAGGGCGTCTACCTGCAGCGGTACAAGGGGCTCGGAGAGATGAACCCCGATCAGCTCTGGATGACCACGATGGACCCCGAGCGGCGCTCGATCCTCAAGGTCATGCTCGAGGACGACGACGAAGCCGACCAGGTCTTTTCGATGCTCATGGGCGATGAAGTCCAGCGAAGGAAAATTTTCATTCAGGAGAATGCCCTCGCGGTCAAGAACCTGGATGTCTGAGGGAATAGATAGGGAGGAAAACGGTATATGGTGGAGATCAACAGGCAGCGGGTAGTTCCGGTCTACATAGAAGACGAGATGCGCAGCAGCTACCTCGACTACGCGATGAGTGTGATCGTTTCACGCGCCCTGCCCGATGTGCGCGACGGCCTCAAGCCGGTGCATCGCAGGATTCTTCTCGCAATGAACGATCTCAGCCTCGCGCACAACAGACCGTTCCGGAAATCCGCCAAGCTCACCGGTGACGTTACGGGTAACTACCATCCCCACGGGACCGCCGCGGTCTATGATGCGGTCGTGCGCCTCGCGCAGGATTTCTCGATGCGTTACCCGATCGTAGACGGGCAGGGCAACTTCGGTTCCATCGACGGTGATCCGGCGGCGGCGGAGCGGTACACCGAGGTGAGGATGACGGCGGTCGCCGAGGAGCTGCTTCGGGATATCGACAAGGAGACGGTCGAGTTCGGCCCCAACTACGACGAGACGCGGCAGATGGCCCTCGTGCTGCCCTCGAGGGTGCCGAACCTGTTGATGAACGGCGCCACGGGCATAGCGGTCGGCATGGCGACGAATATTCCGCCGCACAATCTGGGCGAGATCGTGGACGGTCTCACCGCTGTTCTCGACGATCCGGAGATAACGCCCGAGGGTCTCTGCAAGATCGTGACCGGCCCCGACTTCCCGACGGGCGGCGTTATTTACGGACGCGCGGGAATATTGGAGGCGTACAAGACGGGAAGGGGAAAGATAACACTCAGGGCGCAGGCGAATATCGAGACGCAGCAGAGCGGGAAGACGAGCATCATCGTCAGTGAAATCCCCTATCAGACGAACAAGGCCTCGATTATCGAGAAGATTGCCGACCTCGTGCACGCCGGCAAGCTGGAGGGCATTTCCGACATCCGGGACGAATCGGACAAGGAAGGAATGCGGATTGTCATCGAGCTCAAGAAAGACTCCTATCCGAAGGTGGTCCTCAACCGGCTCTACTCAAGCACACAGCTTCAGGTGACATTCGCGGTCATCATGCTCGCCCTCGACAAGCTGCGGCCCGTCGTCATGAACATCAAGGAGATGATGTCGGCGTTTCTCGCTCACCGCGAGGAAGTCGTAACGAGGCGCACGCAGTACGACCTCAGGCGTGCGGAGGAACGCGCGCATATACTCGAAGGATACAAGATCGCCCTCGATGAAATCGATGCGATCGTGCAACTGATAAAGAAGAGCGCCACGCCGGCGGAGGCCAAGGAAGGCCTCATGAAGAGATTCAAGCTCACCGAGATTCAGGCGCAGGCGATCCTCGATCTCCGTCTTCAGCGCCTCACCGGTCTCGAGCGGCAAAAGATCGAAGAGGAGTACCTCGATCTCATCAAGCAGATCGAGTACTTCCGGTCGATTCTCGACAGCAGAACGCGGATGCTCGGTATCATCAAGGACGAGCTCGTTGACATAAAGAAACGCTTCGGTGACGAGCGAAGAACGGAAATCGTCGAGGAGGAAGGGGAATTCCAGATCGAAGATCTGATCGCCGAAGAGAATATGATCATAACGATAACACACAGCGGCTATATCAAGCGCATTCCGATCGACACCTACCGGCGGCAGCGAAGAGGCGGAACGGGGGTTACAGGGCTCGGCATGAAGGATGAGGACTTTGTCGAGCACCTCTTCATCGCGTCCACCCATAGCTATATCCTCTTCTTTACCGACAAGGGGAAGTGTTTCCGGGTCAAGGTGCATGAGATTCCCCAGGGCGGCCGCCTCGCGAGGGGCAAGGCGATCGTGAACCTGGTCGAAATGTCGAGGGACGAGAATATAACGGCATTCGTTCCGGTCAGCGACTTCGGAGAGGATGCCTACCTCATGATGGCGACGCGACTGGGGAACGTGAAAAAGACACACCTCTCCGCCTATGTGAATGTTCACCGGGGTGGGATCCAAGCCATAATGCTCATGGACGAAGATCGTTTGATCAGCGCCCGGCTGACCTCGGGAGACGATGATATCATACTGGCAAAGCGCAAGGGCAAGGCGATACGATTCAGCGAACGTGACGCTCGTGTAATGGGACGCAGAACACGGGGCGTGCGGGGCGTGAGACTCGAGGGGGACGACGAGGTCGTGGAAATGGTCGTCGTGAAGCGGGGCGCCGAGATTCTCTGTGTTACAGAGCGTGGCTACGGAAAGAGAACGCGTATCAGCGATTACAGAAACATCAGGCGCGGAGGAAAGGGCGTCGTCTGTATTTCCACGGGTGGACGCAACGGCGACCTCGTCACGGTCAAGGAGGTCTTCGAATCCGACGAGGTGATGATGATCACCAAGAACGGGATGGTCATACGTTGTCCGATGGAGGGGATCTCCATACTCGGGCGTCCGGCGAAGGGAGTAAAGCTGATAAACCTGAAAGAGGGAGACTCCGTGGTCGATGTGGCTTTGATAGCGGGCGAGGGAGAGGCCGATAAGGAGGAGGAAGCGGAAGTAGTGGGGGAAGCGGATAAGGAGAATGGGGTGGACAAAGAGCCCGTGCCTCAGCAGGCCCCGCTCCCCGGAATGGAGGAAATCACGGGCGAAGTGGAGACGGAAGTCGGCGAGGAAGACGAAAAGAAAGTGGAGGCGGAAGCGGTGGAGGCGGAAGGCACACCGGTGAAGGGCAAGGCGAAGAAGAAGGTATCCAAGAAGGCATCGGCAGAGAGACAAGCCAAAGCGGACAAAGGCAGAAAGAGAAGATAATGAACGGTCGCGCGTGCAAGCGACAGCCGGTCTATTATGCAATCGCTCTTGTAGCGATTACGATCACGGGGCTCGGTGCGTACGCGCCGGAGGAACGTCACGTCGACACGCCTTTTTCCCACGAAGCAGGGCGCGTGAACATGAACCTGCCAGCTAACGGGAGTCTCGGGGAAGCGCGCTTCGGCGATAAGCTCAGAGGAATTCGATGGCCCGGGCCGGACGGCATTGAATTTCTCGGGGTCGGGGGGCTCCAGGCACGGTTCAGGGTCGAGGGGGAGGACTCTTCGCGGTTTATCGATCCGTTCGTCTTCGAGGCGGTTCAAACCGGCTTCGAGAAACGCGTCCTGTCGGAAGGATGCAGCGGCGGCAAGCGGTACCCGCACCGCGGGCGGGATGACGACGGCGACGGCGCCGTGGACGAGGACGAGCTCGATTGTATCGACAACGACGGCGACGGTCTGGTGGACGAGGATTTCGCGGCAGTCGGCAATGAAATGATCGTGACGCGGGCGGTCGAGCGGATGAGCGGACTCGTTCTCACGCAGAGAAGCTATGCGTGGGCATACGGGCACGTGAGGGATTTCATAGGGTTTTCAACCACGCTTCAGTACCCCGCCCGGCGCGATGAGCGGCTGCCGGCCATACGAGAGCTCGAAGCGGCGCTGTATATCGATTTTCAGATAGGTAAAGCGGATGACGGGTCCCGGGGCGCCAACGATCGCTTCTTCATCATTCGCGGGAAAAACAGAGACCAGGCGGAGAAAGGGTCTATAGAATTCATCGCAGCGATGGATTCCCGCATCAACGATGCGCTTGCCGCCGTCGTCGTTTTCGGTGCAACGGGGCCGGGCGGCGACATGCTGGATGGAGAATGTATAGTCGTCGATGCATCGGCGGTGGGCCGCTTGCTGTGGGAACATATCCCGGAGCTCGAAAACGAAGATGATCCCGCGCTCCGGGTCGATGTTGAAAAGCACGCTGCGGATATGGTTGCAGCCAGCGGCGGAGAACGGGATTACGCGATCGAGGTGGCATCGGTAACGCGGGCGCTCGAGGGGGATATGGCATTTGTATTTCTCCTCGAAACGATCCCGGTGCTAAGGCCCGGCGGAAGGCTGGTACTGGAGTGGGCGCTCGTATTCGGGAGGTCCGAAGCGGCGCTGCTGAGAAATGTGCAGCGCGCAATTGCCACGTACCGGGGAATGATCGATGAGCGGGGTGAGGTTCACCGGTGGGTCGTGCCCGCGAGAAAGGCTGCCCGAAAGACGCTCGAAGCGAGGCTTGCGACGGTGTGGGAGCAGAGCAGCAGGCGGCCCGCGGCGGTGATCGTTCTCCCCGAGGAGCTCGAGATCGAGGAAATCGAATGGCTGCGCGTCGGGGCACGCAGGAACGTCACGTACGAGCAGATAGGTTCGAAGATACTGGTGACCCTCGAGCGGGAGCTTCTCGAGCAGGTGGACGCGATTGTTATCGAGGGACAGCTAAGCGATGGCACCGTCATCATGTCTCAGATCGGCCGGGAGCAGATCGAGGTCTACCTGGCGGACGAGGCCTTTCCTCCGGGCAGTCTTCCGGAAGAGAGCATGCAACTCTATCCCAATCCGTTTCTCACCACACTCATCATCAATATGCGCGTTTACGATCTTCCCGCCAATTCCAGCAGGAGCGCCGGCGCGAAGGGGAACGGCGACAGTTCGGTGAAGATCTACGATGTTCAGGGAAGGCTCGTAAAGACGATCATCGAACAGGACGCGATGCATCCCGGTGATTATTCCTATTCATGGAACGGGATGGATGAATATGGCGTCGAGGTCGCCCCAGGCGTGTACTACTGCAAGCTCCAGCTCGGGAGCAGGTCGCTTACGAAGAGGGTGATCCTGCTACGGTGACCAAGGCATTCTATATCCCCCCATCGAGGGCTCCGGAAGAGAGAGCCTATCTGGTAGGCGTTACACTTCCCAGAATAAAAAGAGAAGAAACGATCGAGCATATCCACGAGCTCGAGCTTCTCGCGCGCACGGCCAGCGCCGATGTGATCGGCCACACGATACAGAACAGAACGAGAATAGACGGCTCGACATACATCGGTGCGGGAAAGATCAACGATCTCGCAAAGGCGGTCTATGACCAAAAGATCAATCTCGTCATATTCGACGACGACCTCTCGCCCGCGCAGGCCCGCAACATCGAGAAGCGCCTCGGTATCAACATCATCGACCGGACAGAGCTGATCCTCGACATATTCGCGCGACGGGCACGCACGCGGCAGGCAAAAATCCAGGTCGAGATAGCGCAGTTGATATACGCGCTGCCGCGGCTCAGGCGGCTCTGGGACCACCTATCGCGGCAGGCCGGCGGAATCGGCACGCGGGGCCCCGGAGAAACGCAGCTCGAGGTGGACCGAAGAAAAGTCCGCGAACGCATCGCGCATTTGAAGAGAGAGCTCGGAAAAATCAGCAGGGGAGTGAGCGAACGGCGAAAGAAACGAAGCGCCCTCTTCAACGTAACGGCGGTCGGGTACACGAATGCGGGCAAATCGACCCTTCTCAACCGTGTTGCGGGAAGCAGGGTCGTTCAGAGCAATCGCCTCTTTTCCACGCTCGACTCGACGACGCGCAAGATAGAGGGCACCGACGGGAAGCATTTCACGCTTACCGACACGATCGGGTTTATCAGAAAACTCCCTCCGCATCTCGTTGTGAGCTTCAGGGCGACACTCCTCGATGTCAGGGAAGCCGATCTGCTGCTCCATGTCGTAGACGCCGCAACCCCCGGCTACGAGGAGCGCATAACCGCCGTCAATACGGTTCTCGGGAGCGTGTTCAAAGGCGCCGCGCGCGGCGACGACGGAGAAGACAGGGGGCGGACGATTCTAGTCCTGAACAAGATCGACCTCGTCGAGGAACCAGAAGAGAGAGCGGCCCTCGCACAGAAACACGAGGGGGCGGTGCTCATCAGCGCGGCCGATGGCTATGGAATCGACGAGCTCATGTCCGGCATCCAATCGCACCTGGAACGGGATCTGGTGAGCGCTCAGGTTATCGTTTCACCTGAAGACGGAAAGGCGATTTCGATTATCGAGGAGAAATCGAAAGTTCTGGAGAGGCGGCTGGATGACGGGCGCATGGTGTTCGATGTGCGGGTCAGAAAGAGACACGTATCATCGCTCGAGGAGATCGCCGATGTGCGCCTGCGGCCGCTCGATTCCGTGTGATCCATTCTCTGTGCGCCTGCGGCCG
>CBDUQN010000040.1:0-27768 GCA_965369375.1 uncultured bacterium
TCTATGTCCTATATATATTTTAATTATTTTTCTGAACAAATCATCAAAGAAATAATTACTTCGTATATACCTCCAGGCGATATGGCGGATAACATAGCGAGTGTTTGCGAGGTGGCCGTCCGGGTCGTCAGACCCGGTTGGCGCGGCGGCTGCGTGCGGCGGCGCGGCCAGCTCATCCATACCTCCCGATCGCAGCCGACGTGACAAAGGCCATCTCCAGCGTAGGCGACCGCAAGGGAGCCGGAGCCGCAAACACTGTGTTATATGCTGTAGCGCGCGCAAACGTACACATATTATTTATTAAACCTAATAGGACCATCATGGACTTCAAATATTTTCTTTGAGATACGTTTGCCATTATCACTAATTACATAGTACCCTTGATACCATGGATAGCTTTTGAAGAATCTTTGCCATGACCCTTCAAGTATAACATCATGGTCATTTTTGTGTGATCCTATCCTTGGATTAAAATCCTCTAGACAATGATTGTAGCTTTTCATTTCAGTGAGATCAAATATGAAGAGCTCTGAATTATTATAGTTATCTCTTACTTCCTTTCCTTCGAAAACAATTACCGAATCTAATGGAACATTTAATGTCATATAGAAATAAGAACAATCGTTAGCGAATCCATAAAATTCACCAAAATATGCATGGGGGAGTCCTCTGCTTATTGTCTTATCCCAGGTTTTAGCTAACATCAATTCACCAGTCGAACTTATTAGTTCAACAGTTACCGGTTTAGCTTTCCAATCAAAATTTCCTTCTGGTGGATAAATCAGAGCACAATTACCATTATTGGAGATAGCTGGAGCACTCACTATATATTTATCCAATTGCCAATATATATTTCCTAAACTATCAATTAAACAATACTTTGCAGGGCCAATCTGCCCACGCTCGCCTATGGGCGCATTGACTAGTATGCAATACAACAAGTTCTCAGAAACATAAGCTCTAACGTTGACGTTATAAATGCTATAAGATATTCGCTTAATTTCCCAATCAAGGGATAACTGTTCTACTAAATATTCAATTGCTAATTCTGGTAAGTTGTTTGGCCTTCGTCCTTGTGATTTATAAGAAAATTCAAGAGCTTCTGATATAGAGGAATACCTGTGGAGAATTTCATTGTCCTGCCCATAGCTATAATTCATTAAAATCAATATCAGCAAAACCATCACTGAAAATACTCTCTTCATTTGCTTTCCCTTTATTTAAGTTGCGCGCTATTGCATATAACATAGCGAGTGTTTGCGAGGTGGCCGTCCGGGCCGCCAGGCCCGGTTGGCGCGGCGGGCGCCTCAGCGGCCGCCGTGACAAAGGCCATCTACGCGAAAGGCCGAAGGCCTGCAGCCGCGAACACTCTGTTATACGCCGGAACTATACCACAAAGCTAATAAGTCGCTTTGTAATCAATTTTAAAAAGAATCTCCGTAACTTCATTGTCCAATACTTCAACCGGATTGATATGCCCCATTCCATCGAATCTATTGGCATAGAAAAGAGTATCCTCTACCACAAATAAGCTGTATTGGCCGGGCGGCATGTCTACTTCAAAGAATCCATTACTTTCAGACCATACTGTCGCCACGAGGTCTGTATTGATCTCAGTGTAAAACGGTGCATATGGGTTAGATGTTTCTACGACATCATCCATATGAGTTAGTACATGAATCCGGATTTCACGAGCAACAGCTGTAATTGTACCTGAAGGACATACGGGCATAAAATCGCCCTCCCAAAACCATACGTCCCCCCAGATTCCCTCTTCAATTGTCACTTTATCATCGTTTCGCTCAGGAGTATCAACAGGATGCCAGCCAGAGCCGCAAGGCGATTCATCCTCACAGCCAATCATAATACTGAAAAGCACGACAACGCTGACAAAGATAATTGCGTTGAACATTCTGACTGTTGATCTGTACATGGATATTATCCCTAGCCTATTTTGCTAATCCGCTCCGAGTTCTGGCGTATAACGGGCGGCCGGTTCCCGAAGTGTCCCGAAGGGACATTTGGGCATCAGCCGGGAACCGGCTGATAGGCGCCGTCGCGAGCGGCGCGAGCACGGCGCCGTGCCTTTCGGGGAGCGGCCGCCCGATAGATCGCACGAGCGAGCGATGTGCGATCTATCAGCTTATTTGCGTAGCTAAGGTTCGTTAATTGGTAGCTTTTTGGGGTCATTTGCGACCTTTCTTGTTCGTGTTATGTGTCGTCGTCGTCCAGAGTATCGAGGGGGCTGGTGATTTTTGCAAGGTCTCGTTTCGTCACATGCGTGTAGATCTCAGTCGTCTTGGAGCTCTTGTGTCCGAGCAACTCCTGTATGTGCCGAATACCCGTGCCGCTCTCCAGCAGATGCGTCGCAAAGCTGTGGCGCAGCGTATGCGCGCTGCACTGCTTGCGGATACCCGCCCTCAATCGCGCCGTCTCGACAACCTTCTGAACCGAGCGGGCGCTTATGTGCGTGCCCTGCTTCTGACCGGGAAAGAGCCATCTCCCAGGTTTATAGATCATCCAGTATTGCCTCAGATAGTCGAGGGCCACCTTTGACAGAATCGTGATCCGGTCTTTTTTCCCCTTGCCGCCGCGCACATTGATCATGCGCCGATCCGAATCGATATCCCCGGGCTTGAGACGAACGACCTCGCCCAGCCGCAAGCCTGATGAATAGATTGTCATCAGGATCGAACGGTGCTTCACGTTGCGAACGGCATTGAGCAGCTTTATCACTTCTCTCCTGCTTAGCACGGAGGGCAGCTTGTGCTCTTTCTTCGGCCGCGGCAACTTGTCGGATACAAACGGCCTCTTCAATACTGCCGTATAGAGGAACTTGAGCGCGCTAACCGCCTGATCCCTGTATGCAGTCGATACTCCCTCCTTCTCGGAGAGAACAAGCAAATACTCGCGGACGTGCTTTGCATTCAGCATATCGGGACCCGTACCGAAATGCCTCTCGAAGCGGTCGAGATGCCCGAGGTATACTTTGATTGTCTGTGGACTATAGCCGCGAAGGATCAGTTCCCTTTTGACTTGATCGTTCAGATTGCCCATCTTCCCCACCTCCTCATGCGTTCAGTCTATCGCATTTATCGATCGGATTCAATAGCGTATGTCAAATCTCTTTCATCGAGCAGCCGTAGCGGCCGATCTTCTCTCCGAGAGACCAGTACTCGCCGTTGCAGTAGGCGATAAGCGGAAGCTTTGTGAAATCCACCTTACCCTTGGTCACACAGAAAGGATCCGCCGTTTTCGCGACCACTTCACCGAGGAACATGTCGTGCACCCCGAGTGATATCACATCGCGAACGACGCATTCGATGTTAACGGGGCATTCGGCCACGATCGGCGCAGCAATGGCTCGCGCCTTCGAAGGGGTGAGTCCGGAGCGTTCGAACTTGTCGCCGTCCTTGCCCGATATGAGGCCGCACAGATCCACTTCGTGGATCAGATCGCAAGTCGGGAAATTCACCGTGAAAGAGCCGCTCTCCTTAATCATCCGGTACGAATGCCTGCTCGGCCTGATAGAAATGTGAATAATGGGCGGGTCGGAGCAGTCGACGCCGCACCATGCGATGGTGAGGAGATTGCTGCCGAGCTCCTCGTGCCGACAGCCGACGAGAACGACGGGAACAGGGGCAAGCATAAGTGAGCCTTTTAATGCGATCTTATCGTCCATGAGTGCCTCCTCCTGGATATTCGATATTTCAGCTTCCTCGATAATACCGGATGTTACCACATCATAGAAACGCCCTCTTCAGACCGTCCCTGAAGAGGGCATTTGATACGGCTGGCAAAATCTATGAAATCTACCCGCACTTCGAAAAACCGCACTCGTGGCAAACGAGACAACCGCTCTCGTGAACCATCTCACCGCCGCAGTCCGGGCAGAAGCCTGCGACTTTTTCGAGGTAGGCGGTCGACATCTTCTCGACTTTCTTTCCCACCGGTGTCCTTGTCTCGAGAACATAGCGTTCGAGCGCTTTCGCAATGGCGTCACTGCAGGAGAGAATCATGCCTCCCTTTTCCCAACCGGGATTCGGGCAGCGGACGCCGCGAAGCTGCTTGATGATCTCCTTCGGATCGAGCCCCGCCCTCAGTGACAGCGATATGAGGCGACTGATAGCTTCCGCCTGCGATGCCGAACATCCGCCGGCCTTTCCCATCTGCGTGAACACCTCGAAGAGACCGTGCTCGTCCTCATTGATCGTAACGTAGAGGTTACCACAGCCCGTTGTCATCTTCCGCGTGGTGCCTGATATGAGCGCCGGCCTGTCTCTCGGCGTGAGCAGGCTCTCGTCTATCACTCTTTCTTTGTGACGGTTCACTTCACCGATATTGAGCACCTGTTCCTTGCGGCTTCCATCGCGATAGATCGTGACACCCTTGCAACTGAGCTCGTATGCCAGCATATAGACCTTTTCTACATCTTCTTTCGTTGCGGAGTTCGGAAAGTTGACCGTCTTCGATACTGCGTTATCGGTATATTTCTGGAAAGCCGCCTGCATCCTCACATGCCATTCGGGATTGATATCGTGCGCGGTGACGAACACCTTCCGCCACTTCTCGGGTATCTCCTCGATACCCTGAACGGAACCCTCTCTCGCGATCTTTTTCATCAATTCCTCGCTGTAGAAGCCTTCCTCCTCAGCGATCTCCTTGAACCACGGATTGACCTCGACGAGCTCGTCATCGTCCATGACGTTGCGGACAAAAGCGACACCGAAGAGCGGCTCTATTCCGCTCGAGCACCCCGCAATGATGCTCAATGTGCCGGTCGGAGCGATTGTCGTCGTCGTGGAGTTTCTCATCTTCGGTGAACCTTCCGTATCGTACATGCTTCCCTTGTAATACGGGAAGGCGCCGCGATCCTCCGCAAGATCGGCGCTCGTCTTTTTCGATTCCCGCTGTATGAAACCCATCACTTCCTCGGCGACCTCGAGAGCCTCCTCTGAGTTATATGGTATCTCGAGTGCAATGAGCATATCGGCAAATCCCATCACGCCGAGTCCGACCTTCCTGTTATTGAGCGTCATTTCCCTGATCTTCTCGAGCGGATACCGGTTTACATCTATCACATCGTCGAGAAACCGCGTCGCTTTAGCAATCGTCTCGTTGAGCTTTGAGAAATCGATCCGCGATTTGCCGTTGACCCGTTCCACCATGCGCGAGAGGTTGATCGAGCCGAGGTTGCACGATTCATACGGCAGCAGCGGCTGCTCGCCGCATGGATTGGTGCTCTCGATCTCACCGATGTGCGGTGTGGGATTGACCTTGTTGATGCGATCGAGGAAAACGATCCCGGGTTCACCGTTCTTCCAGGCGAGCTCAACGATCATATCAAACACTTTGCGGGCCGATATTTTGTCGACGATCTCTCCTCCGTGCGGATTGATGAGTTCGAATTCACTATCCGCGGCGACCGCTTTCATGAACTCTTCAGTGAGTCCGACTGAAATATTGAAATTGTTGAGCTTTCGATTGTCCCGCTTCGCTGTAATGAAATCGAGTATATCGGGATGGTCGACTCTGAGGATTGCCATGTTCGCCCCGCGTCTCGTGCCGCCCTGCTTGACCGTCTCAGTTGCCGCATCGAACACCGTCATAAATGAGATCGGACCGCTCGAGATCCCCTTCGTCGTTTTGACGACATCGTTCTTCGGGCGAATCCGGGAAAACGAGAATCCCGTTCCCCCACCGCTCTTGTGAATGAGCGCCGTGTTCTTTATCGTTTGGAAAATACTCTCCATGCTGTCTTCGATCGGCAGCACGAAACACGCGGAGAGCTGCTGGAGCTCGGCGCCGGCGTTCATCAACGTCGGGGAATTAGGCAGAAAATCGAGGGAGGCCGTCATCCGGTAGAACTCCTCTTCCCACTGCTTGCTCTTTGTGCTGTTTCCGTAGAGACGCTCGGCTGAGGCGATGTTGGATGCGACCCGTCTAAGCAATTCTTCAGGTGTTTCGGTCACCTTTCCATCCATATCCTTGAGCAGATACCGCTTCTCGAGAACACGCATTGCGTTCTCGGTAATCTTCGGTTTGAGACGAGTCACTGCCATAGCTAACCTCCGTTGCTATAATGAGTTAGCAACTTTCAGCGTTAATATGCTGCCGTTTAGTATTCTGTCTATATCTTGTGGCGACGATTAATATTGCACACCAGATATTGTGTGTCAATATAAAATTCAAAAAAAATCGAGCTCCCTTCGGCCACGTTCCGGCTCTCCTTTGATCAATCTAATTATAAGTATAACATATATTTAGAAAATGTACACGGCGGATATCCGCGAACTTTCGCCTTCCTCATTCGTATACCTCTATGATAGAGTATCCGCGTCGCGCGTGAAGATGGATCGAGCGCGGCGTGCGTGTTAATTTCTTGTGAGAAATGATCACTGGTCATGTTAGCCTCTCGTCAGGAGACAACTATGAAAGCAACCTTTCTCGCGACACTCGCGATCTGCCTCGTTCTTCCGGCCGCTGCATCGGCTCAGCTATTCGGCACCTATACCACTGCAGCCATTTCATCCGAGGGCGAGGGCGGTTTCTTTGTAAATGCCGGCAGTGAAAAATTTCAAACGGGCGTTATTGCGCGATTCCTCATTACACGCCGCGTTGATTTCGGTCTTCAGCTCGGTTTTGATAGGGAATGCAGCGTGAACTCATACGGAGCAGGCTTGGACTTCAAGGTCGACCTGCTCGGTCACGATTCAGATATTCCCGTCGATCTTGCTATCGACGGCTACTACGGCCACCTGCGTTCCAAGTATTATTCCCGGAATATATTCGGTGTAGGCCTGCTGGTAAGCGGCGTATTGCAGTCATCGACGGCGCTGTCGTTCGAGCCGTACGCATCGTTCATGCTGATAACGACCTACTTCAAGAGGGATCTCTCCGGTCGTGTCGCGCCCCACTGCTTCTGGCCCGATGACAATTTCGACGAGAGCACGCGGGGCACGGATCCGACACTTCGAGGCGGCGTCAACATTGGATTATCCGATGAGCATCAGCTTCTCATAGAGGTCGGGATCGACGGCGGATTCGTTATCGGAGGGGCTCTCAATATCATTTTCTAACGACACATCGGCCGGCGACTCTTAATATCTTTATTCAATGTAAATGGAAAATGCAGTCTACGTTTTCTGCGCAATGACGACGGTTATGTTGTCCGCACCGCCCTCCTGCTTGGCGCGCTTGACCAGTTGATTGCAGGCTTTATCCGGCGTGTTGTTCGAAACGATTTCGGCGATCTCGCTCTCAACGACCATTGAAAAGAGACCGTCGGTACAGAGCAGTATGCTTTCTCCCATCTTTATCGGTATCGACGTGTACATATCCACTTCGATATCCCTTCGCAGTCCAACCGCCCTCGTGATCACGTTGCGGCGGGGATGGTTTCGCGCTTCCTCCTTGTTGAGCATTCCCTTTCGCAGCATCTCGCCGACAACGCTGTGATCTTTCGTGAGCTGTTTGATTTCTCTTCCCGTTATGAGATACGAGCGCGAATCGCCCGCGTGTGCAATATGCACCCTATCGGGGAAAAGCGCCGCAGCCGTACAGGTTGTTCCGGCGAGGCTCTGCATCCCCATGCCGACCGTATCAAACACTTTCTGATTCGCCTCACGCAGCGCCTTTTCGAGGATAAACGGCGCGTCCCCGCTGCTGATCTCGAAATATACCCTGCCCATGACATCGACGGCCGTTCGGCTTGCTTCTGCGCCTGAGAAATGACCTCCCATCCCGTCGGTTACGACAATCAGGATGCCCCGCTTTTCGAACAGCTCATCTGTCTCCGGTTCGAAGACACCGAAGTAATCCTCGTTGCGCTCACGTACCGATCCGCGGTCGCTCTTCGTACCGATTATGTATTCCTTGCCGGTCATAAGATAATTAGCCTATACCATAGAGAATCTTCCCGGAAGATTCAACACCATTGCTACGGTGGCGGAAGAAATCAGGTCTTTGACCTCACGCGAGCCAATAATCGAATCCGGCAGCTCTTCGAGCGGCAGATCCCTGAAACCGAATCGCCGGAAGAAATCGAGCTCCTTGTGAGCGAGGAGATAGACGCGATCACGTCGCGAAGCGCAGTATCCGAGCACATGATTTACCAATGTGCTCCCCGTACCCTCGCCTCTCATATCCTCCTTCACGACAACGAAAAGCGTGAGTGTATCCTCCTCGAAGTCCTTGACGCATACCGCTCCCTCGAGCTGTCCGTTCGAATCGAGCCTCACGAACAGTTCGGAATCGGGAAGCCAGTGAGCAATGAGATCCTCAGCGGTCAGAAGTTCGAGTACTTCCATCCCGAGACGGGGATTGAGCTCGGTCACTTTGAGCACCTGAACGCTCATGATGATTCTCTTCCAATCAACCGGCCCATGCCGGTATCTGTGAAAGTGATATACCGAAAACGGGAATTACTAAAAGGTACAAAATGAGCGTTACCAGAGCAATCCCGATCAGGTTGATGATTATGCCAGTTCTCACCATGCCTGTCATGGATATTGATCCGCTCGAATAGACTATCGCGTTCGGCGGTGTCGCCACAGGCAGCATGAATGCGCACGAGGCGGACATGGCCGCGGGGATCATCAGCAGGAAGGGGTGCCTGCCGAGGCCGACCGCCGTAGCGGCGAGAACGGGAAGAAATATCGTGGCTACAGCCGTATTGGAGGTAATCTCGGTCAGAAAGGTCACGAGAAGCGCCGTCAGCATGACAAGGACCACAATCGGCGCGGCCGAAGCCAATCCCATCCCGCCCGCGATTCTCTCCGCGAGTCCGCTCGCGGAAAACCCCCGGCCGAGCGCGATGCCGCCGCCAAAGAGGATGAGAATTCCCCAGGGGATCTCCCGCGCGGATTTCCAGTTCAAGACAAATACGCCCTTGCGCAGATCCACCGGCAGGAGAAACATAACGACCGCCGCTGCGATGGCGATAGTCGAATCGTGAACATATTCGCCGAGTGACAGCCGTGACGCCCACCCCTTCAGCGTCACGGATCCGATCGAGATATCCGCCCGGGTGATCCACGCGAGAACGGTGCAGAGAAAAACGATGAGCGTTCTTTTCTCGCCGGGACCGAGCGCTCCGAGCGCCTCACGCTCCCTGGCGATCGCATCGGCGCCCCCCTCGAGATCGATACGTGATCCCCGAAATACAACGCGCGTCAGGATGATCCATGTGAGCGGGATGAACACGATGACGAGCGGCAGGCCGATCATCATCCAGCGCATAAAGCTGATCTCACCGGCATCGGGGAAAAGTGAACGCACCTGCGCGGCGAAGATGATGTTGGGCGGCGTGCCGATCAGGGTCCCGATACCGCCGATATTCGCCGCATACGCTATCGAAAGCATAAGGGCCATCTTGAATCCACCGAATCCCTGCGGGAGCCCTTCCGCCTGATCCTCGAGCGTTATCAGAACGGCCAGCCCTATCGGCAGCATCATCATCGTCGCGGCGGTATTCGAAATCCACATGGAGAGAAAGGCCGTGGCAATCATGAATCCCAGAATGATCCGATCGCCGCGCGCGCCGACGACATTGACGATGCCGAGCGCTATGCGCCGATGGAGATTCCAGCGCTGGATCGCAACGGCAATAAAGAATCCGCCCATGAACAGGTATATTTCCGGAGATGCGTATGAGGCGGCCACCTCCCGTGCCGGTACGATCTTCATCAGCGGAAAGGCGACGAGCGGCACGAGTGCCGTCGCGGCGAGCGGCAGGCTTTCGCAGATCCACCACGTCGCCATGAGCACAGCCGTGGCCGCTACCTTTCGCGCATCCCCTTCGAGAATCGACTCGGGGAGAAACAGAAATAGTACAAAAAGAACCGGTCCTACCAGGAGACCGAAGCGGTGCCGCAGTCCGTACGGTTTGTCTGGTTTCAGAGGGATAAACGACCTCTTGTTGAAACCTTGAAATAGTGATACATTGTCGCGAGATTACTGACTGGAATCCCCTACGTCAATTGAATATTGGCGTGGCGCAGCGGCTGTCTATCAGCCTCGCGCAGGGAGACGGAATCGGCGGACGCACCGGTTTCATTTGGCCCGATGGATCATCTATGAAGAGACGCTTTCCAATCTACGGCATCGCCGGCGCGGCGATAATAGCCGCATCCGAGGTGCTTCTCTTTCGGGGGAACACCTTTGTGAGGATGTACTTCACCCCGCTCGTATGGACGGGCTACATCCTGCTCATCGATGCGATCGTCGCCTCCATAAAAGGGGCGTCACCCATCTCGACACGTCGAATGGAATTCCTGATCTCTCTGCCGCTCTCCATTGTATGCTGGTATGTCTTCGAGGGCGTCAACCTGCTGCTCGAGAACTGGTCGTATGTGGGGCTTCCCGAAAACACGGCGGCGCGCTGGGTGGGATATGCCTGGTCGTACGCCACGATCTTCCCCGGCATCTTTATCACGGCGGAGCTCGTCGAAATCGCCTTCGGAGAGAGGCTGCGCAACCGCCGGCCGATCGATTTCAGCAAGAAAACGCTCGATTTCTTTTTTCTCATAGGCTTCGTATTATTCGTCGTAACGCTTCTATTTCCCTCCCCCTATCTCTGCCCGCTGCCGTGGATCAGCGCCCTCCTGTGGTTCGAAGGGCTGAACGGCCGGC
Source organism: uncultured bacterium (assembly GCA_965369375.1). GTDB lineage: Bacteria > Krumholzibacteriota > Krumholzibacteriia > Krumholzibacteriales > Krumholzibacteriaceae > CBDUQN01. The sequence continues at coordinate 10,633 of CBDUQN010000040.1, forward strand.
TGAAACTCGGTTCCTTCTCTGAAATGTTCAGACGGGGAGATTACACTCTCTTCGTTTCACTTATCATCTCCGGTGGTATATGCGGCTTTCTCTGGGAGTTCTGGAATTTCTGGGCGGAAACGAAATGGAACTACCACGTGCCGTACCTCCCCTCTGTGAAGCTGTTCGAAATGCCGGTGCTCGGCTACCTCGGCTTTCTCTCATTCGCCCTCGTGTGCTATCTGATGTACCGGTTCACCCGCTATCTCGCACCGCCTGAGAGTACCGTCGATGTCCTTGGAAAGGGGTGGCGCCGTTGAGCAAAAAGGAGCGTCTCGGAGAACTTATCGCAGGGAAAAAAGCCGTTATCTTCGATTTCGACAATATCGTCGTCGATTCCGAGCCGTACCACTACAAAGCATATTCGACGGTCTTTGCGGGAAAAGGGCATACGGTGAACCGCGAGAAGTACTGGCTCGAATGGACCTCGAAGGGCGGCGGCGCGGAGGGCGAGATCGAGCGGTACAATCTCGATCTCGATCCAAATGAGATCAGGCGAGAGAAGGATCCGATCTATTCGCAGTTCTGCAGTTCCGGCGCGATCCCCCTATTTCCCGAATCGATAGAGATCATAGAGCGCCTCGGCCGTGCCGGTTACACCCTGGCAATCGCCTCCGGCTCGTATGAGCACGATATACGTTCGCTGCTTCGAGTCAACGGGATCGAAGATGCGTTCAGCGCAGTCGTCGGCAAGGACGCAGTCGCAAAGACCAAACCCCATCCCGAGACGTACACCAAAGCTATCATGGAAATCCAGATGAAACCCGAGCTCTGCATAGCAATCGAGGATGCCGAGAAGGGCATCCGAAGCGCGCATGGGGCCGGCTTGAGTGTTATTTTGATTGAAACGCCGATCACCGCGGGATTCGGCATAGCGGGCGCCGACTTGCGATTGTCCGGTCTGAAAGAATTCTTGGACCTGCTGCGGGAAATCCTGCCGGCGGGGGAATAAAAAAAGCTCCCGCTCGGAAGCCTATTCAGATTCAATCTTTTTGCCGGCGCCGGTTTACTCGTATTTCTTCTTGATAGTCCCCCACGAAACGGACTCGACACCGATCTCACACTCTACATAGGTGGTATCGGTCGAAGCGCATTCCACAAATGAGTTGTTCATCACCGTTCCCGATGCGTTTCGCGTCAGCGAAAAGGCTTTGTAGTAGAGCATGGCTCCTTCGGGAATGTGCGTGTGAACAAAGTGCTGCGATTCGCCGGGCGAGCTGTCGAGCTCGATCACCAACTCGCCGTCCTCGTACCCCGCAGGAAATCGATCGGTCCGGTACCTGACGATGGTCTTGTTGCCTCCACCTGCGATCCATGCGAGCTCCACGGAACACCCATGTCCCATGGACGCCGCGAAATTCTCGACAGGCGCATTCGGCTCCTCGCAGAGGGGGCTCTGGCAGGCATAGAGATAACTCGTGCCTATATAGCCTCCATGGTTCGGAGAAAAGGCATTGTGCATTGAACCGTAGCTGTCAACGGCAACCATTCGGCCCGTCAGGGAATTGGGACTGAGCTCGATCCAGATCGGATCGACGTCTCGCGAACGCTCCATGTCCACCCATCCGACGAGAACAGGCCCACAGAGGGGCTGGCACGCCTCGAGCTCGAGATCGATTTTGAAGTGGCCATCGAAGTGGGACACAAAGCCGCCGACGACTTGGAAGCAGTTCTCGGGAGTGAATCCCACGATCGAGTCATTAGACTCCACCGAGAATTCGAGCCGTTCGACGCCCTCATGGAGGTTGTAGACGTATATCGGGACCTCAAACACCTGCGGCGGCGGCATTGAACGGGAGCACTGTATATATTCCGGCAGCGATGATTCGTCGCCGAAGTGCACACACAGCCGCGCGAGATAATCAAACTCGAAAAAGCTCTTCGAGAGCGCCAGCGATCCATAGCACTGCGCATGACTGTTTCCGCTTATGATGAGGATTGAGCCGACTACGATAGCGAGTGCAGTGGCGCTGGCTTTCATCCTTGCGTTGCAGCTCACGGGTGTATGCCTCCGACAAAGGCCAAAACCTACACTTTTACAATTGTTATTATGCCATAGTCATTTCAAAATGTCAAGTGAACAATAAAGTTAGGTGGAAAAGGAGCGTGATGCGTGTGTGCATAATTAACAAAAGCTTAGGCGGAAAAGAGGCGCGACGTGTTTGGCCGTGCTGAACAATGAACGTAAGCGTAGGAAAATGACTCGGTTTCGCGGAGGGTCCTTCGAGGTACAGCACATGTCACAGGGGCGGTAGAGAATTCCCGTTTTCGTCGTATCTATTCATCCCCCTTGGACTTTCCTTTCTCCCCGCGCACTTTTCGCCAGTACTCGATCCGCTTTATGATTTCCCTCTCGAAGCCCCGCTCTCGAGGGTGATAGTAGCGGCGGCCGGCGATTTTCTCCGGCATATACTCCTGATTGACGATTCCTTCCGCGTCGTCGTGCGGAAATTCGTACCCCTCCCCATACCCTATCTCCTTCATGAGCCTCGTCGGAGCGTTTCTGAGCCAGAGGGGCACCGGCAGCGGGCCATGCTCGGCAACATCCCTCGCCGCCTTCGCATAGGCGAGATCCACCGCGTTGCTCTTGGGAGCTGCAGCGAGGTAGGTAACGGCCTGAGCCAAGGCTAGTTTTCCCTCCGGCAGTCCGATGAAACGAAACGCCTCCATGGCGTCGAGGGCGACCGACAACGCCTGTGGATCCGCGTTACCGACATCTTCGGAGGCAAACCGGACCAGCCGGCGGGCAATGTAGAGCGGATCTTCGCCCGCCTCGAGCATCCTCGCGAGCCAGTAGAGCGATGCATCGGGGTCCCCTCCGCGAAGACTCTTGTGAAGCGCCGATATGATATTGAAGTGTTCTTCACCCTGCTTGTCATACAGCACGCTCTTCTTCTGGATCGCTTCCTCGAGAACGTTCCTCGCGAGCTCGATCTCTCCTTCCGTCCCCTCGAGGGACTGAACGGCCATCTCGAGGGCATTGAGCGCCACACGGGCGTCACCGTAAGATAGATGGGCGAGGTAGGAGAGGTCCTCATCGCTGACCGATATCTGAAAGCTTCCGAGCCCGCGGGCATCGTCCACCACGGCGTTTCGCAATAGAGTCACTATCTCATCCTCACCGAGTTGCTTGAGAACAAAAATCCGGCATCGTGACAGGAGCGGGCCGATTATCTCGAAGCTAGGATTTTCCGTTGTGGCGCCGATGAGCACTATCGTGCCCCTCTCGACATGCGGGAGGAAGGCATCCTGCTGAGCCTTGTTGAAACGATGGATCTCGTCAACGAAGAGTATCGTTCTGCGGCCTTCGAGTTTCAGCCGCTGCTCCGCCTCAGCGACGATCCGCCTCACCTCAGCAATGCCCGACGTCACGGCTGAGAAGAAGACGAAGAACGCATCGACTGAAGCCGCTATCAGATGGGCGAGTGTCGTTTTGCCGCACCCGGGAGGCCCCCAGAAGATAAGGGACGTTTCGAGCTTCCCCTTCTCTATAATTCTCCGAAGGATTTTTCCCTCGCCGAGAATATCCTCCTGGCCGACATAATCATCCAGCGAGCGGGGTCTCATCCGTTCGGCGAGCGGCGGCGGCACTTCATTAGAAAAGAGATCCTGCATGCATTACGTATAATCGGGGGTCTTGTCAAAGAAATGTTCTGTTTTGAGAAAGCGGATCGTTCCGGACTTGCCTCTGAAAACGACACTGTTCGTAACGGCACCGCCCGGCCTGAAGAGAACTCCCTCGAGGAGATCACTGTGCGAGACTCCCGTCGCGGCGAACATGATGTTCTCGTCCCCCACGAGATCATCGCCGCTATAGACCTTCATGTACTCGGGCGGAAGAGCGGTCGAATCAAAGTCCCCTGCGGGAAGAAGCTGCGCCTGAAAACCGCCGCCGATGCACATCAGGGCGGCGGCTGCGATGATCCCCTGCTTCGTTCCTCCGATCCCCATCACGACATCGACACCCGTACCGGGCAGCGCCACGGCGATAGCCGCTGCGAGGTCACCGTCGCGTATGAGCTCGATCCGCGCTCCGGCCTTCCGCACCTCGTCAACCAGCTTGCGGTTGCGCTCCCGCGCGAGTATGGAAACGGTAAGATCCTCGACATAGACGCGCTTCGCCTCCGCGATCCGCACGAGATTATCGAAATTGGATGCATTGAGATCGATGCTATCGGCGGCCTCCGGGCCGACGGCGATCTTGCGCATGTACTGTTCCTCGAACTTCTTGAATACGCCCGTCTTCCCGAGCGCTATGGCGGATATCGAATTGGGCTGGCCATCGGCGAGAGACTCGATGGCGTCGAGAGAATCGAGAAGCACATCGACTTCGGGCTCCGTGCGCGAACCGACGGTATCGCCGGAGCAGAGAGGTGAACCATCGCCGATCGGTTCCTCACCGATAACGATATTTCCCGTTATCTTGACTCCCCTGAAAGCGAGTTCCATTGCTTCGACGGCCGCCCTATCGGACGATGAGGGATCACCCTTACCGAAGAAACGGGCGGATGCGAGAGCAGCCGCTTCCGTAACCCTGACAAGCTCGAGGGCAAGATTTCGATCCAATGCAATGCTTCCTTTATTATAGGTTATACGTTTCCGTGGGGCCTTCGGACTCCCCCGTCCCAACCTCCACTTCTGCCTTCTCCTGCTCCGTGACGAGAAGCTCGTTGAGCTCCTTGGCCATATCGTACTGGTGAAACGCGAAGATGAAGGGCAGGATCACGAGAGCGGTCGTTAGTGTGATGGGGATAGCAATGATTTCTATAACAAACGTTATCCAGAACCAGTTCCACTGCCGCAGGTATATGTAACCGACGGGACCCAATCCGATCCATCCGAGAATGAAACCGAGGGCAGCGGCTACTCCGGGACTCTTAGGCTCTTTCAGCGGCTTGAGTCTCGTCAGCTCATGTGTGTAGAGCTTCTTGTGGAAAGGAAGGGATTTCAGATCCGCACCACAGCCGGCGCAACACTCATCCAGATCATTGACTTCCTTTCCGCAATACTGGCAATACATCAATCGTACCTCCGAGCCATGAGCTTTCTTACCTGTAATACGGCACGAGCGGTATGTTTGTTTCTGAACGGTGGCAATTGTATAGCAAAATAAAGTTTCAAGACAATACAATTCTACTGCTCGGCCTCTTCCCGAGCGCTGCGCAGGCGATCGAGGTTCTCCCGTGCGGTGGTATGATCGGGATCGATGAGCAGCACTTGCTCCAGCAAAACGGCCGCCTCGTCGAGCTCTCCGCGAGCGGCAAGTATCACGGCGAGGTTTGCCATGGCGGTCGGCTTGTTCGGTCGCTTCGCGACCGCCCTGCGGGACCATTCGAGAGCCTTGTCCAGGTCCCCAAGTTTGAAATTACACATGGCGATTCTATCCATCACTTCGGCTGAAGGAGAAAGACCCATGTAGAAACCGAGAGCATCCTCGAACCGGCCGGTACGATAGAGAATCCCGGCGAGCTCTCGAGCCGCCCTTTCACTGTTTCCTTCGTCGATGAGTTTGCGCAAGACCCTTTCAGCGTCGTCGTAGTTCCCCTCCCGCTCATAGGCGATGCCGAGATTCAATCGAATCTCGTTATCTTCCGGACTCTGCGCGCCGGCCTGTTTCAGAACCTCTATTGCCTCCGAAGGCTTCCCCGCTTTCAGCAGAAGCACGCCATATGAATGGAGTAGATCGGGCACCAGCTCACCTTTGTCATGTAGATGGACGAAGAGAGTCTCGGCGCGCGCCGGATTGACGTTGGCGATGAGCATAGCTTCGAGACCGAGAAGGTACGGATCCTCCGGGGTCAGGCTGAGCCCTGCAAACACCTCGTCAAGGGCCTTCTCGCCTCTCCCTTTTTTTATGTTAACAACAGCGAGATTGCGATGAACAATCGCCATGTTGTCACCGGCACAGAAACGTTTTGCAACGTTGAACTCTGTAATCGCCCTCCCGGTCTTCCCCTGATCCATTAGAAAGACGGCGAAGTTGAGGTGACTCTCGCACGCCTCATAGTCAGCGAGTATCGCCTCCTCGAAATGGGAGAGTGCTTCATCGTTTAGTCCGAGACCGGCGAGGGCCCGTGCTTTCTGCTCGAGCACGCGCGGGTCTCTGTAACTGGCGGCGATAACACTATCGGCGAGAGAGAGAGCCTCATCGTATCGATCCCGTTCGAGGAGATATTCGATTTTCCAATCAAGATTCGACCGCTCCTCGGTCCACTCCCATCGAGGCATTGCTTCACTGCTTCGATAATCTTTTGAACAGGAGACAACGCACAGAATCGAGAGAAAGAATGCCACTGATCCTCTGAGGAAATGACATATAGCGGTGCGCGATCGCATATAAATCCTCTCTGGCGCTGGAGTGTATCGGATCAACTCACGAAACTCTCGAGACACCCGAGCGAATAGCGCTCATGTACCTATTCGTCTGGGAGAGATTGTAAATCCGCGAGCCGGGGGAAGCTAGAGCTTTTTCCATTTGGGTTCTTTGGTCCGGGCGAGAATACTATGGCGCACCTTTCCGAGAAAGACATTAAGAGGGTGATTCCTGTGGAGGAAACGGATCACCGGCTTGCGCCGAACCCCCATTCTCGAGAGTTCGAGAGCCGCCGCGGCATGAGTATCATCGATCTCGTAGGCGCGCTTGAAAGCTTTTCTCGCCTCTTCCCTGTTCCCCTGCTCGAGAAGAACACGGCCGAGGTTTACCAGGAGAATCGGTTTGAGCGGCTCAAGAGTAACCGCTTTGCGGCACATGATCTCGCCGTCTCGCATGTTTCCCATCATCCCCATACACAGTCCCATATGAGACATGTAATTGGGATTGCTGGGCGCGATCTTCAAGGCTTCCTTGAGCAGTGACGCCGCGCGCTTGAAGTTGCCGCGATATATGCTCGCCTGGGCCTTGTGAAAGAACTCACGCGACTCAAAGTTCTCTGCCTTGATATCTTGTACTATATGTTTTATCAATACGCACACCTCACTGGCAGAAATCAACGTTCTCTTCACTATCGTACGTGAGGCTTGAGAGCTGGTAAGATGCACAGATTCAACGCATCCAGGGCACAGCCCTACATCCGACGCCTCCCGACTCCTATAATTTAAGCAATAATTATACCTTAAAACATTGCGGGGCATACTTGTTGCGTATCCGACTGATAGCATCGGCGGACCCATTACGGGAAACAAGAACGTCCGGTTTTGTAACTGATTTGCGAGCTTTGACATGTTAGTCGATAATTACTTCAAACAATCCTTTAAGTTGACATTTTTCAAGTTATTAGATATACTTGATAATGTAGAATCTCGACTTTCTCAGGAACTGCAACTTTGGTAGGCTGCAAGCGAAGGAAGAGTAGCGGTGTATAAATCCACGATAACTCTATCACTTGTTGCCCTGCTCATGCTCTGCACGGGTCCGGTGAAAGCACAAGAGATACATTCCATTCAGCTCGTCGGCGACTTCCTCGGCGTCACCTGTGAGCCGAGCGATCCCGAAAATAATATGGAACTGATTGACGAGCATATCTGGCGCAAGCTCGTCTTTATCGATGAACCGGGAGATCCCGATACCATCCAGTTCGAATTCACCATGAACGGTTCCTACTTTCCCGAGAACTGGGGTTGGAGCGGAACATGGGGAATTGCGGAACTGCGCTGGAATCCGCCGAGCATTGTTTCCATCATCGACGAGAGCGGTTACTACTACATCTACTTCAATGATTCCTCTTACGCCTATTGGCTCGATCGCCCCGAGGGCGTGATCGGCGGGTGCATATCCGCGGATAATCAGACCGGCGCCCCCGAAGATGCTTCGGTCATGCTCTATAATTCAGAAATGCAGGTTGTCAATGTATTCACCGACTTCACCGACTCCCTGTACGCATTCGAATATCTCCCCCCCGCAACGTACCAGTTGACGACATCGGCGCCCGGCTACCGTGACACGACGGTGGCGGGTATCGTGCTCTCTGATGGTGAAGTCAAAATCGTCAATATTCACCTCACGAGTGAGACTGCGGTGTTTATCTCTTCAACCGCCCATGAACGAAGCAATAACGGCGTCCTCCTGACGTGGCGGATTGGATGTTGCAGTCATGGAGTGGGATTCGATGTTTACCGGGCGTACGAACCTTCACTGCTCGGCGTCCAGAAGCGTAACGAAGCCCCCATATACGGCGATCGTCAATTCCAGTTCTTCGACCACTGCGAAAATCAGCGGCAGGATCTGTACTATTACCTCGTTGAAAGGGGCGATGACAACCCGGCTCATTTCGGGCCGATCCACGTCGCGGGGATTACGCCTTCGATAACCACGCGCCTCGAACAGAATTACCCGAATCCGTTCAACCCTGCGACATTCATCCCTTATACAATCGGGCAAGAGGGAGAAAACGAGAGCGTTATTCTCTCTTTCTACGACGTCTCAGGAAGAATGGTCGACAGGCACGACCTCGGACCGAAACCGGTCGGCACGCATACTTTCAGATGGAATCCCGCACTTCTCGGAAACGGAAAGCTCCCCTCTGGTGTCTATTACTGCCGGCTCCATATCGGCAAGATGACGTTTACGAGGAAGATGATTCTTCTGAGGTAAGATCCGTTGTGGAACCGGCAGAGTGCACACCCATGAACACCGGCACAGTAATCAAAGCAGCATGGCGTCTCGCTACTGCTCTGCTGCTCGCCGTTATTCCGGCGGCCCTCGTTCTGTTGCTCACCGTTATCGGGGCGGCCGTCTCGGGCGCCGCGATGTTCGATTTCGAACGGCCGGTCTTCTGGGAAGCCGGGTATAGCGTCAAGGATCACTCGCTGATCGAAGTGGAGGGGGTATTCCATCTCTATTATATACGCGGCGACGAGACGACTTTCGGATATGCATCGTCACCCGACCTCATCCACTGGACTATACACGATCCCGTGCTGGAGGCCGGTCCGGAGAGCTGGGACAGCAAACGAATCTGGGCACCGATGATAGTCCGCTACCCCAAAAATCCGGGATACCTCCTGATGTACTACACCGGCGTGAATGAACACTATGCCCAGCGGACATGCCTGGCCCTCACGACGGTCCCCTCGATCTGGCACAAGGCTCCTGCCATCCTCTTCGAACCATTCCATGGGGATCCGTCTTGGATTTACTGGAACGAACTTGAATGGTCCAACTACCGCGATCCATGTTTTTATTCAGAAGACGGCGTCTGTTATCTGCTCCATACCTCGCAGACTGCGGACCGCTTCTACAGCGTAATCGCCCTCGCGGCGAGTGACGACCACTTCACCTGGCACGACGCGGGTCCACTCTACATCCACAACAACTGGACCCTTCTCGAGAGCTCGTTCCTCATAAAGAGAAACGGGAAATATCATCTCTTCTTCACCGAAGAAGGGGTAGGAGGAGTATCTCACATGGCATCCGATGCCCTCCTGAGCGGATGGGATATCGCCACGAGATCGATTATCGATGGCGGCCATGCAGCGGAGCTGCTCTACGCCGGGTCCAACGGCTATATCTTCTCGAGGCACTCGGGTTACACGAGCCCATCGGGAATCAAAGTAACTACGATACGGTTCGACACCCTATCTTTCTACGGCGACACGCCGCAGGTCAATCCAGTGGAATCATTCGGTCCCGATTGGACGGTCCTCTGGGGAACGGCGTTCGACCACCAGCCCGTGTTCGGTGACAATCCCCGTTTCCGCGGTGAAGACACAACGGACGTAGCGTTCGAAGGTAACTGGTGGATCGGAACGTACGAAAGCTTCAACGGTCCCCTGACCGGAACGTATCCAGGCTCGAGCCAGGGCGATGAACCGCGCGGGGCGATCAGATCGAGAATATTCACGGTCGTAGGAACAGAGATGAGACTCCTCGTCGGAGGGGGAAATTATCCGGATTCCTGCCACGTAGCGCTCTGCGACGCTTTGAGCGGACGCATCCTCCACCGTGAAACGGGACGCAACACGGATCACATGGACGAGAGATTGTGGGATCTCCTTCCTTACCGTCACCGGGAAGTATACATAACGATCGTCGACAACTGCTCCGGTCCCTTCGGACACATCAATGTAGACGGAATCGAGGAACGGCTTTCCTCGGTGCCGCCCTCACCGGACGACGGGGATGTCGATCTTACGATAGATAAGGGCCTAAGAGAAAAAATGAGGCACTCCCTCTCGTCGCAGAATGGGATCGAAGCGCCCTCGCCGCCTCCTTCGATCGCCAACTACCCGAATCCTTTCAATCCTGTTACCGAGATCCGCTTCTCGACCGCTGCGAACAGCAGCTGCACCATCGTAATATACGCGGCGTCCGGCGAAGAGGTGATGCGCTTTACCGCCGCGACGGATGGTGAAGGAACGGGGCGCGTATGGTGGGACGGACGAAACCGCGGCGGCAGACCGGTTGCGGCGGGCATTTATCCCGCGGTACTGCACGATGATGAACGGGTGCTTGCGCATTGCAAGCTCGTTCTCTTGAAATAGCGACAGCATGCAATCTGTGTGCAAACGGATACCGCGCACTTCCACGCCGGCCCTTCATGTTTTTCCGCTTTCCAAGTCGGCCGATCCTGTTATATTCTCAATAAGATGCAGTGGATGATACGCATAGGCATAATCACCGCTCTGATCCTCCTCGCGGCCGGAAACACCTACCTTTACGGGCAGAATATCAAGGGGAAAGAGATCGTGGGCGTGCGGATCGGCGGTATCCACACGACGGCCGGTCTGAGTGACAACTTCGGATCGGGCAGTGAAATTGAGCTCCACTTCATCGAGGGACTCGGCACCTGGTTCGGGATCGGATTCGCGCTTTCATCTCATAACCTCGGCGAGTCGAAATATCCGGATAAGGATTTCGATTTTACACAAAGGAATCTCCGTCTCGACCTTCAGGTTTATTCCATGACCGCTTCTTTCGCGGCCGTAAAACATCTCTACAAACGCTTCGACGGATTAGGCGAGGTAGGATTCGGCCTCTACAGTATCAACGGAGTAGTGCAATCCGGCATATACGAAGGATACGTGACGGACAACCAGCTCGGTTTCTTTGCGGGAATCGGAACGCTTTTCAGGCTATCGAGGAAGCTATCCCTCGATGCCTACTTCAAGGTTCATTTCGTGCTATCAGGCGGTGATCGTTCTCATCTGATTTACTTCTATACTGAGAACAACAACATGATGCTCTATCAGATAACACTGGGAATTTCGTACAAGTCATGATGAACGAACGAGAAGAACTGAAAAAGATCCTCAAGGAACGTTCGATACTGAAGGGCGATTTCACCCTCGTTTCGGGAAGAAAGAGCAGTTACTACATCAATGGAAAGATGACCTCGCTGCATTCACGGGGCCTCTACCTCACGGCCAAGCTGTTTCTCGATCTCCTCTCCGGCACTGAATACGACGCTTTCGCCGGTCCGGTGATCGGCGCCGATCCAATAATCGGCGCTCTCCTGGTCCTCTCCGCTGAACGCGGTATGGAAAAGGAAGGTCTCCTCATACGGAAAGAGTCGAAGAAGCACGGAACGAAGAACCTCGTGGAGGGAAACCTTACAGCCGGTTGCCGTGTCATTGTTCTGGAAGACGTAGTGACGACGGGTGGTTCTCTGCTCAGAGCGGCGGATGCGATTCTCGACGGCGGTGGGACGATCGCCGGTATCTATACGCTCGTTGATCGCGAGGAAGGCGCTACCGAGCGAATCGCGGAAGCCGGCTATCCATACGAATCTCTCTTCAAGGTAAGCGAACTTCTCTAGGGTCCGCGGTATGCTCGCAGCCTCACTTGGTGCCTTCTGCTTTTGTTGCAGACAATACTCTCGATATGAAAGTCGTATCCGCTGATGTGACCGAAAAGATCGAATCGGGAAGCTCTGTGCCATACTTGATCACCGGAATCATGTATTCATAATAGGGGTTGTTCTTATACGTGCCGGTGTATCTATTGGGAAATGGGACGCCATCGATTTCCCGGTAATCGCCGTATACCTCACTATACATGAATGCCGAGTCCGCCTTGCTCGTGATCCGAGTCTCCTTGAGCAGCCAACTCTTTCCATCCACCATGAGATCAACGATATCATCCTCGTTCTCGTAGTGAAGCCGGTAAATACCCATCTCGGCGGTATCGGTGCTCAGCGTTCCCCTGACATCCGTCTGCTGAATCCACACGAGAACGTTCGGAAACTTGTACTTTTTGATGTTGAGCTCCCACAGGGGGATCTCCTTGCGGCCCTGGCTGTAAATCCACTGGTATAGCTCGGAACCGTCGTAAATCGTCATCATGAGTTCGACGGGTTTCCCCTTGGACAATCGTGTTATGGTTGTCTTGAACAGTTCCCCTCTTTGATAGATGTCCAGAGGGTGGCTCTTTGCAGCCACCGTGCTGGAGAAATCCTTCATGAATCCCTTGCCGGTGTAATTCTGGAGAAGCCTGATTCTGTCCGGACCGCCGTACGCCGCCACGAGTTTCTTTTCCACCGTTTCGGGATCATCCACCATGCCCGAGCAGGAAACCAGCACGGCCGCGGCGGCTAAGGCACAGAGCACCGGAATCAACCTCTTTTGTTCACTTTTCAGTGTCACCGTGTCCTCCCCTACCATGGTTATATAATTCAATACACCTTCATCAGAGGAGATGTTCCGAATCAATCAGTTCTGTTTTACCTTCTCTGGTCAGAGCGTACTGGAAGCCTTTCTGAATCGAGAGGGCCCCGATCTCACCCGCCTTGTTCACCGCGACAAAGGCCACCTGGAAATCAACGGCACCCCCATGGCTCTCAATTATTCTCTCGAGCGCTTTCCTGCACGCCTTTGCCGGACTGAGTCCTTCCCTCATATACTCGACCGCAAGAAAGCTCCCGCACGTCTTTATAACGGCCTCGCCCCTGCCGGTGGCGGCCGCCGCGCCTGCTTCGTTATCGACGTACATGCCCGCGCCGATGAGCGGTGAGTCCCCCACGCGGCCGTGTATCTTGAAAGCGAGCCCCGACGTGGTGCACGCCCCCGCGCAGTCGCCCGAGGAATCGAGTGCAACCATTCCGATCGTGTCGTGATTCTCCTTTGACCCGAGCCAATCGTCTTTGTCGCTCAGGCCGGACTTCCATTTGAGCCAGGCCTTTCGCGCGTCGTCGGTAAGGAGTTCCTTTTTATCGAAACCGTGCTTTCTCGCGAATTCCTCCGCGCCGCCGCCGACGATCATCACGTGATCCGATTCCTCCATCACTTTTCTCGCGATCGAAATCGGATGCCGGTACCCTTGAATGAATGCCACTGATCCGGCGTTTCCATCAGGTCCCATGATCGACGCATCGAGCGTAACGAAGCAATCCTCATCGGGTAATCCACCGTATCCTACGCTGCGAACGCTCGGATCACCCTCCGGCACGCGCACGCCCGCCTCCACCGCATCGAGTGCCGTTCCGTCTGCGGAAAGCATTTCCCAGGCGGCCTCGTTGGCCGGCACGCCGTGGCGCCATGTCGAAATCACGACAGGTCCCTTGTTCTTGCCGAATGACCGCGCGGCGGATTGGCCGAACACGGACTGCAGGGGAATAAATGTTCCGGCCGCGCTCAGCGCGGCGGAGAGTTTCAAGAAATGGCGTCTCGAAATCTTGAGCATCTTCGATCTCCCTCAAAAAAAACCTGCAACACTACCCGATCCGGTCTTTCACAAGCTCCTTTTTGAGCTCGGAAATAGCCTTTGTGGGATTGAGAGCTTTCGGACACGCTTCGACGCAGTTGAATATCGTATGGCAGCGCCACAGACCGTGCTTATCATCGAGGGGCTCGAGATGCTCCCGCTTCCCCTCATCACGGCTGTCGGCGACGAACCGGTACGCCTTCAAGAATGCATGAGGGCCAATATAATCCGCATCCGCCCAGAACGAGGGACACGACGATGTGCACGATCCGCAGAGGATGCACTCGTAGAGCCCATCGATCCTGGCCCGCTCCTCTGGCGACTGCAGCCGCTCCTGGTCCGTCGGCGCTGGTGTTTTTGTGATCAGATACGGTTTCACGGCCAGGAGACCGCGAACGAGCGGATCGAGATCGACCACGAGGTCCTTCACCACGGAGTAGCCCACGAGCGGACCGATCGTAATCACGTTCGATTTCATTGCGAGCACCTGCGTTTCGCACGCAAGGTTGTTGACGCCATTGATCGTCATGGCGCACGAGCCGCAGATGCCGCTGCGGCAGGAGCGGCGGAAGGTGAGCGTGCCGTCCTGTGTCCACTTGATCTCGTTGAGGCAATCGAGGACCGTCTGCCCCTTCTGCGCGTCGAGCCTGTACTCCTGCATGTAGTGACCCCGCTGCTCGTCATCCGGATTGTATCGCCTGATCTTGAATGTAATCATCGCCATGTCGGGGCCTCCTTTAATACTTACGCTCTTTCGGCTGGAAGCGGGTTATCGTAACCGGTTTGTAATCGAATGTGATCTCTCCGTTGCGTTTCCACGCCAGGGTATGCTTGAGCCAGTTCTCGTCATCCCGCTTGGGAAAATCGGTGCGGCTGTGCGCCCCCCTGCTCTCCTCACGGGCGAGCGCTCCGGCAACAACGATTTCGGCGAAATCGATCATGTAGCCGAGCTCGAGCGCTTCGAGAAGGTCCACATTGAATTTTGCGCTCCGGTCATCGATGCCGATATTGCGGTAGCGCTCCTCGAACTGTTTCATCGTGGCCATGAGCGATTTCAGCTTTTCCGAATCGCGAAAGATCCCGCACTTCTCGGTCATTTCCTCCTGTAACTCGGCCCTGATCGCGCCCACCTTCTCGGCGCCCGATGAAGAGAGGATGCGTTCCACCTCCTCGATCGCCGGCTTCGCCGCTCCGGCCGGAAGTTCGGGGAAATCGCGCTGCTCGCGCAGGAACCGCACGATCGCCTTCCCGGCGCGCCGTCCGAAGAGCGACGCTTCGAGAAGCGAATTGGTGCCGAGACGGTTCGCGCCGTGAACGCTCACGCATGCGCATTCACCGGCGGCGTAAAAACCTCTGACCGGCTTCGTCTTGCCGTCGGCAAGCACCTGGCCGTCGATATCGGTCGGTATGCCTCCCATCGAGTAGTGGGCCGTCGGCTGAATGGGGATCGGATCCTTGATGCAGTCGACATGGAGAAACTTCCACGCGAGCTCGTGGATCTGCGGCAGTTGACTCATGATCTTCTCGGCGCCGAGATGTCGCAGATCGATATACACGTAGTCACCGCCCCCGATACCGCGCCCCTCGTTGATCTCGGTCTGTTCCGATCTCGAGACGAGATCACGGGGAGCGAGCTCCATCTTCTCCGGCGCGTACTTCTCCATGAACCGCTCGCCCTTGCCGTTGATCAGGTACCCGCCTTCCCCGCGTGCGGCCTCGCTCACCAGTATGCCCTGCTTATGGAGACCGGTCGGATGGAACTGAACGAATTCGAGATCCTCTATCGGCAGTTCCGCTCTGAGCACAAGGCTGAGACCGTCTCCCGTATTCGCCAGAGCGTTCGATGTGATCTTGTAGATCTTGCCGTACCCGCCCGTTCCGAACAGAACGGCTTTCGCATGAAAAACATGGATGCCGCCATTGATGACATCCCAGGCAACTAGCCCCCTGCAGACGTCGTCTTCGACGATGAGAGAGAGCGCAAAGAACTCGGAGTAGAAACGCACGCCGTTCTTCACGCATACCTCGTAGAGGGTATGGAGCAGAACGTGACCCGTTCGGTCAACTGCGTAGGCCGCGCGGAGTATGGGACCGCCGCGGCCGAAATCCTTCGTGTGCCCGCCGAATTTGCGCTGCGCGATTCTTCCCTCGGGCGTTCTCGAGAACGGACACCCGTAGTGCTCGAATTCTCTAACGACGACCGGCGCCTCACGCACGAGAATTTCGATCGCATCCTGATCGCCGAGGTAATCGCTGCCCTTTACCGTATCGAACATGTGCCACTCCCAGTGGTCCTCTTCCTCGTTGGCGAGCGAAGCTGCTATTCCACCCTGGGCGGCGCCGCTGTGGGACCGCGTCGGGAAAACCTTGCTCAAGACCGCCACGTCGAGCTCTTCTGAAGCTTCGACGGCGGCTCTCATCCCGGCAAGCCCGGCCCCGACAATGATCACGTCGTGACGGTGGACATTGTGCACGCCCACGCCTTCGACGTCATGAATCGCTTCAGGATCTATTGTTGCCATTACCTATCAACCTCCAGGATGGAACGGTAGTATGGTTATAATGCCGAGGATGACCCACGCGAGAGCGAAAATCGATATCACACTGAAGATAAATACTCTCATCCACCCCCTGTGCACATAGTCATCGAGAACGATCCAGAGCCCGTAGAGCCCGTGGAACAGCGCGATGATGAGAAAGGAAATATCGATCGTCTTCCACATCGGTGTTGCAACGCGATCCTTGATCGCGGCGAAGCTGAGCTCCTCAGTAAGCACGACATGGAGCATGATAACGTGCAGGAAGAGAACGATTGCGAGATACACTCCCGATACGCGCTGAAAGAACCATCCAAGAGCGCCACCTGATCTTACTGCCTCTTTGTATTTCATCGTGATTCCCTCCCTCCCCTATCCAAATGGTATCGGAAAGCCGCCGTAACGGGTCACCATCACGGCTGCAATCGCGAACCAGCTCACAAGCCAGAGAACAACTGCAATCCCGAAGAGAAGCTTCTGCTTCTCGACAAGCACTCCCATATCGATCAGTGTAATGCGCAGACCGTTCCAGAGATGAAGAAGAATGACACCGATGAGCCCGATCTCGAGGAACTTGAACAGCGGCGTGCTCAAAAACTCCATCACACCGTCGAACTCCTCTTCCCCCTTGATGAGATGATGAATGACGAAGATATGGAGAACAAGGTAGAAGAGTAATGCGAGACCGGTCAGCCGATGCAGGATCCACGCGAGCGTGCCGAGGTGTATCCGGTACTTCTGAATAATCCTCATAGGGTCCCTCCAAGGTTAAATGAACTCAATATATTGCAATAAGTTACCGGCAACCATCTTGAGAAATTGTTATGAAATATACCATAGGTCCGGGTAGCCGTCAATCATCCTGTTTTTCATGCTCCCGGGCTGCACGGCACGGAATTCGGCCAGTCCCTCGTGCCCCCGGGC
>CBDUQN010000041.1:0-26936 GCA_965369375.1 uncultured bacterium
TCAACCCTCCTTGAATTGGATATTAAGTATACGGATTTTATTGAGGTTAGGATTCACTGAAGACAGTATTTTTCAGACATTTTTCAGCATGCCGCTTATCGCTTCATCCGCCGTCTTGTAGATCTTCGCGTACTGGGTCAATCCCATGATCTTGAATGTCTTTTCGACGATCGGGGCGCAGCTGCAGAAGGCGAGCTCTCCGCTCGATTCGATCGTTTTCTCGAGGATCTCTATGAGGAAAGAGACACCGATCGAATTGATGATCTTCGATCCCGCGAGATCGAGAAGAAACTGTCTGCCGCCCTTGTCGTGCGCCTCGTCGAATTTCTTCGCAATCGCCTCTCCGCCGAGATTATTGATGTAACCATGGGTGCTGAAGATCCAGATGGAATCTTGTTGGCGGGCTTCAATTTTGAAGGGTTCCATCATAATTTATAACTCCCCTATATCAACGCTTCTTGGTCATGGTGATTATCGTCCCGCCCGGACCGGATTCAATAGTGATCGAATCCATCATACCTTCCATAAGCTTGAGCCCCCAACCGCGCTTTCTGATTCCGGGTTGCAGCTTCTTGGCAATATCCGGTATTTCGACCGTCGATGGATCGAAGCCCGAGCCAAGATCTTTCAAAATGATCGTCAGCTCCGAATCCTCGACGCGAAAGGTGATATATACTTTCCGGTCTTCGCTTTTCGAATGCTCGAACGAATTCAAACACGCCTCGATAAGCGCCATCGAGACCTCGGCGGTCTTGTCTTCGTCGAGCTGCATCACCTCCGCCACCGCCTCGGCTGTCCTGCAGGCCGCGATCTCCATATCCGGCATCATCGGAATGGTGAGCTTTATCTCTTTGACCGGCTCCCGCGGCGCGATGTCTTTGCCCGTATCTTCCACGATTTAAGTATGTGCTCCTTACCGTAATTGAAAAATCGAGCTTCCAACTTTCTGATATACGCAATACGGGCAAAAGTCAAGGTAAGTTTCAATATATAAGAGTCTAAGAAGCGCCGCAGCAAGCCGGATTAAAGCGACGGCGAAGAATATTAAAGGCCAAAAAAGCGCTGCTGCCGCAGGCCGGCCTTCGCCTTGGGCTTTGGTTTCGAACCGTTTGACTCGGCTGCCCGCCTCTGATAAAATGCCCCTCTCGATTGTCGTAACGTATTATTCGTATCTCGCGGGCAACCCGAGTGTGATCGCATCCGTAATGGTATTCATAGGTCACGTAACAAAAGGAGGATCGATAATGTCTCATGGCATTCGCTCGTATTCGCGCTTCCGCCTGTTGGCGGCGGCATTAGTCGTAGCATCGATCTCAATCTCGCTCTTGTGTGGTGAGAGTATGGCTTCGGACGCGAGGCCGCTGATGCGCTTTCCCGATGTGCACGGCAACACGATCGTATTTGTCTACGGCGAGGATATCTGGTCTGTTTCCGATGACGGCGGCGTCGCCATGCGTCTCACAATACACGACGGCGCGGAGCAATTTCCGAAATTCTCTCCCGACGGAAATCTTATCGCCTTCACCGGCGAGTATGACGGAAACGCCGACGTCTACGTCATGAATGTTCACGGGGGGGATATAACACGCGTAACGTACAATCCGGTTTACGACGAAGTGGTCGGCTGGCATCCGACCAAGAACAAGATACTATTCAGTTCGTCGCGGCGCAGCTTCAACCGTTTCTACCGCCTCTTTCTCATTGCTCCCGACGGCACCGGCCTCGAGGAGCTCATCATGCACGAGGCGGTGCAGGGAAGCTTCTCTCCGGATGGAAAGAAAATCGCCTACAACAAAATCTCGCGGGAGAACCGGACCTGGAAACGCTACCGGGGCGGAACGGCACAGGAAATTTACCTCTTCGATTTCGAGAAGAACAGGGACAGCAAGCTGACCGATTTCGATGGAACAGACCGGATACCGATGTGGATCGGGGACAAGATCTATTTCAGCTCGGACCGCGACCGCGTGCTCAACATCTACTCATATGATACGGGAACCGGCGAGGTGGAGCAGATCACCAATCACAAGGAGTACGACGTTCGACGCCCGAGCATGGGGGGGGAGCGAATAGTATACGAACTCGGGGGAAGCCTCTGGCTGCTCGACGTCAGCTCGAAGGAGACACAAGAGCTCGCCGTCGAAATCAGGACGGATGCACCGGAGATGAGACCCTATATAAAAGAAGTTGATGACTATATAACGGGCTGTGACATATCACCATCCGGGAAACGCGTCGTCATCGAGGCCCGGGGCGAGCTATTCACCGTGCCGAAGAAAGACGGGCCGGCGAGAAATCTTACACAGACATCCGGCGCGCGGGACAAGGATCCCGCCTGGTCACCGGACGGGAAGTTCATAGCCTATCTGTCGGACGAGGCCGGCGAGTACGATATCTACCTCGCCGATCCAATGGGCACAAAGGAACCCGTTCGCCTGACAAAATTCAAGGATGGATACCGCCATACATTGCGCTGGTCGCCCGACAGCAAGTATATCGCCTTCGCCGATCAGACGCTTCACTGCTACTACATCGATGTGGATTCAAAGAAGATCACCGAGGTGGACAGGGCGTACTATGAAAACGTCGATGTGGCTCTCGATCTCAAGCCTATCTACGATTTCACCTGGTCGCCCGACAGCCGTTACATCGCCTACTCGAAGATGGACGAGGACCTCGTTTACAAAGTCTACATCTACTCTCTCGATGCCGGGAAAGCACGCTGCGTGAGTAACGGCCTTTTCAACGATTTCGGTCCCGTCTTCTCGAAGGACGGAAAGCACATCTTCTTCATATCGAACCGGCGCTTCGATCCGACGTTCTGCGATTTCGAATGGGAGATGGTATACAAGCGTGTCGCCGGGATCTACTGCCTCACACTCGCGAAGGACGGCGAGCCGCTGCTCCCGTTCAAGAGCGATGAGGAGTCTATCAAGAAAGAAGAAGGGGATAAGAAAGAAGAAGGGGAGGATAAAGAAGAAAAGAAGAGGGAAGAAGACTCGGAACCCAACGTTGTCATCGATTTCGACGGTCTCTCGGACCGCATCGAGCACATGCCGTTCCCTCGGGGTAACTACCGCTGGCTCGGCGTCAATGAGTCGGCTCTCTTCTACATGAACAAGGACGAGGGTGACTTCAACCGGTTCGAGTACCGAAGTATCGGCCCGATGGATCTGCACCGCTTCTCATTCGAGGATCGCGAAGAGAAGACGGTTATCAAGGACATAAACAATTATGCCATTTCCGCCGATGGCAAGAGCATCGTCTATGCACAGCGCGCCAAGGTCGGCATAATCAAGGCGAGCGACACCGATTCGAAGGGCGAGACGCTCGATCTCTCCGGTCTCAAGATGCGCATCGTTCCCATCGAGGAGTGGACGCAGATCTTCAACGAGGCATGGCGCATGGAACGTGATTTCTACTACGATCCGGAAATGCACGGGCTCGACTGGAATGTAATGCGGAAGAAATATGGTGCATTGCTGCCGTACGTTTCGTGCAGGCAGGATATCCGCTTCATCATCGGAGAGCTCATCGGAGAGCTCAACACCTCTCATACGTATGTATTCGGCGGCGACCGCCGGCGTGAAGCCGAGCGCGTCAATGTCGGCATGCTTGGTGTCGACTGGGAAGTGGATGCGAAGAGTGATCGCTACCGCTTTGGAAAGATACTGCGGGTTCCCGACTGGACGCGCGAAATTCTGCCGCCGCTCGCGCGGCCGGGTGTCAATGTACAAGAGGGTGACTATCTCCTGGCGGTCAACGGTCAGGAGGTAACGACCGACAGGAATATATACAGCTATCTTGTCGATCTTGCCGGGGAGCAGGTCACAATTCTCGTTAATGACAAACCGACACACGAGGATGCGCGCGAGTATACGGTGAAGCCTTTGCGGGGCGAGTTTACACTCCGTTACCTCGAATGGGTCGAGCACAACCGCCAGGTGGCCGAAAAGGAATCGGGCGGTCTGATAGGGTACATGCATCTGCCCGATACCTACCTCGGCAGTGCCCGGGAATTTCCCAAGTATTTCTACGCACAGACACGCAAGAAGGGGCTCATCGTCGACGGGCGTTTCAACGGCGGCGGTCTCGATCCCGTGATCTTCCTCCAGCGCCTCGAGAAGGATATTCTCACTTACTGGACGCGCAGGTACTCTCACGATCAGACGGACCCGGCAGTGGCGACGAACGCCCACCTCGTCTGCCTGACGAACCGGCAGGCCGGCTCGGGCGGGGATATGCTGCCGATGGAATTTCAGATGATGAAGATGGGCCCCGTGATCGGCACGCGCACGTGGGGGGGTCTCGTCGGCGTTTCGATGTGGATTCCACTTATCGACGGCGGCGGCATGTCCGCTCCCGATTACCGCATATATGATCCGAGCGGCACGTGGATCGTGGAGAATGTGGGCGTAGAGCCTGATATCGTCATCGATCTCGATCCCGTCGAGATGTCGAATGGGTACGACGCGCAGCTCATGAAGGCGATCGAGGTCCTCATGAAGAAGATCAAGGAGGACCCGCGGTCGTGGCCGAAGCACGAGCCGTTTCCTGTTGACAGATGATCGAAACGGGGATAAAGTATAATGACCGACGAGGGACGTCTCGGAGAGGCGTCCCTTTTTAACTGTAAGACTTCGATTACGTTACCCGGTGGGTGGGGCGCGATAGATGGTGTGAATATCGAGATGAACTACGGATATCGAAAAATATCGAATTTGTTTCTTGATAAATAGTTATAAGAAATATCTTAGTTTACAAATCAACAGGCTTCTATAAAAGGCTCCTATAAACCGGTCGGAATATCTATGAATCTCGTGCTGAGCCCGAGCTCTCGCGCAAGCAGGCCGCCGAGCGCCTTCAGACCGAGAGTTTCCGTCGCGTAATGCCCCGCGTGTATAAGGTTTATTCTCGATTCGCGCGCCGTGTGGTACGCGGTGTGTGATGTCTCACCGGTGAGGAGCCCGTCACACCCCGCCCGGGAGGCCTCCTGCGTGAGGAACGCGCCGCCGCCGGAGACGATCGCGAGCGTTCGAATGCTTCGTGGCCCGAAGCGGAGGGTTTTCACCTCCGCTTTAAGCATCGTTTTAATTTTTTGTGCGAGTGTTCGAGGCGTGACGGCGCGCGGCAGGCGGCCGAACAGGCCGATTTCCCTGCCGTGGTATGTGCCGAACGGTTTGGGATTCTCGATGCCGAGCATACCGGCGAGTTGCGCATTGTTACCGATTTCGGGATGGGCGTCGAGCGGCAGGTGAGCCGCGTAAAGGGAGAGCCCGTTCTCGAGAAGCAGCCTGATCCTCCCCGCCGTAATGCCGGTTATCGGCATAGCCTCCCCCCAGAAGAGGCCGTGATGCACAACGAGAAGATCGGCCTTTGCCCGAACAGCCCGTTTCATGGAACGCTCGCACGCATCGACGGCAAGCGCGATCTTTGTGACGCTTTTCGATCCTTCGACCTGCAGACCGTTCAGCGACGAGTCTCGGGGGAATTCGCGTATCTGCAATGTTTCATCGAGAAAGCGCACGACGGTATCGATTCGCATTTTACCTTTCCCTTTTGAGTGCCTGGATTTCGAGCCGTTTGATCTCCTGCTCGTACCGGTTTTCTATCTCCATGAGATCCGGATGACGTTTCAGGGCCGGCAGTTCCTCGGCCGTATCGGCGGCGTGTATGCTGATCGTATCATTTGTGTACGTTACTTCTATCTCTGTCAGGGATGTGCGCTTACCTCCGGTGTCCACGACGATGGTATTGCCGACCCACCTGCTATACGTCTGCGGATGCTCCTTGCGACCGTTGATAATGACATCGATATCAGGCACGTTCTTCGCCAGTTCCATGCTCTTCTTCCAACCCTGAAAGCTCAGGGCCACGATGAGATCGCATCCCTCTGCCCTAAGTTTCGATACGGCTTCGAGAGCCGCTATATCCGGATTCATAATGACAAAGTGATCGTGCACCGTTTTATCTATCGAATGGATAAATGTTGGAAGCACGACGCTGAATACTCCGATTTTGAATGCCCCCCTTGTGCCGAAAAGCGTCCTTTTTCCGCCGATTTTCTTGATGATGTAAGGTTCGGCGATGTTTCGTCCCGAGTCCCTTGCCTTGATGTTGGAAGCGAGGAGGTGAATTCCCATGCGCTTTGCCTTGTGTATAAGCAATTCGTGCCCGAAACGGATCTCGTTCTGGGCGATAACGGCGGCGTCGTAGCGGAGCAGCTTCATTCCTTCGAAGAAATACCTGTCCCTGACATCCTGGTGCTTGTTGATGACACCGCTGACGAAATTACCCGTATCGAACAGCAGAACATGGTTTTCGGCGCGCCTCGCTTCAATGAGGGAAGCCCACCGGGCCATCCCCGAGTGCCGCTCTTTTTTTCAGCCGCAGGGCTCGCGGTATCCGTTCAGTTCGTTCGTAAAGAAAATGCTGATCTTCCCGGTGCCGGTCGGCACGTCATCCGAAACGCCGAATTTCGAAATGTATATTTTCAGCGGTATATAGATAACAATCAGAGCGGCGAAAAAAATCAGAGCCGCTCGTATCAGGGGAAAGTGTTTTCTTTCAGTGTTTCTTATCATACTTTTTCAGTATTGAATATATAGTGGGTTTTGAAATTCCGAGCAAATCGGCGGCTTTGCTCTTATCGCCTACCTTTTCTATTATTTTTTTTGTGACCGCTCCCTTCAACTGCGGGAGGATTGGATCGGCTTTGGAGAACTCGAGGTTTTCGAGAAGTGTGTCAATGCTCTCTTCGAGGGTAGCCTTCGATTTCGCTTGAAAGCTTTCCGCGTGCTTGACGATGTGCTCGGGGAGATCCTCCGGCAGGATGGTTTCTTTCTTGGATATGATGATCAGCCTCTTGATGGTATTTTCGAGCTCCCGCACATTTCCGGGCCAGCTGAATCCGTTGAGGTATGCCATGGCCTCAGGTGATATAGACTTGATGGGAATATTGTAAATACGGCAGAATTTCGTCAGGAAATGATTGGTGAGCAACTCGGTATCTTCTTGTCTTTCTTTGAGATCCGGCACCCTGATCGGAAAGACGTTTATACGGTAGTAGAGATCTTCCCTGAACGTCTTCTCTTTAACGCACTGGAAGAGATTTTTATTGGTAGCCGCGATAATCCGGACATTTGTCGAGATTTCCTTGGTGCCTCCGACGCGGAAGAATTTCTGTTCTTCGAGGACGCGGAGCAATTGCGGTTGAACGGCGAGGGGCATATCGCCGATCTCGTTCAGGAAGATCGTACCCTCGTTCGCCGACTCGAAATGGCCTGTCTTCTGCCGGTGCGCCCCCGTAAACGAACCGCGTTCATGGCCGAAAAGTTCGCTCTCGAGCAGTTCCTTGGAAAAGCCGGCGCAGTTGAGCGATACGAACGGTTTGTCTCTGCGGTGCCCGACGTAGTGAATCGTTTTGGCTATCAAATCCTTGCCGACACCGTTGTTGCCGGTCAGCAGTATCGTTGTGTCCATGTTCCTGATACGGTCTATCTCCTCGCTAATCTGCCTCATCGCCCGGGAGTTGCCGATTATGTCCTGGAATGTGGTTTTTTCTTTTAAGCTGGATGCGGGTGTTTTGGAAACGGCCCGGCGCTTTTTAATCTGCCCGGCTCTCCGAGAGAGGAGTGCCTTCTCGAGACCGAGTGCGACCAGTTGACTGAAAGCGACAAGGAAACTGTGGTCTACGTCCGAAGTGCCGACGCCGCTGTCCGGCGAATCGAGGTAGAGAAATCCCGTCACTTCATCCTGGATCCAGAGCGGGATGCAGAGGATGCTCGGATATTTCTTCAAGAACTCCTTGCTGACTTTTTCCGGTGGGACGTTGGTTCGCGAAATGTCGAATGGATATCCGAGTTGTCTCGTGATAAGAAGAATCGTGATTATGCTTTTGTCCTTCAAGATGCTCCGAACCGGAGTTTCTTCGCTCGATTCGAGAACGCGGAATGTGTCCTTGCCGTCACTTTGCAGAATCAGAACGGATCGCTTCATGCCGGTTATCTTTCTCGCCATTTCCGTGATCGTTCTGTGGAGCTTGTCCTGGTCGTGTATCGTCCTGATGATGGATGAGATTCTGCAGAGAGCCTTGAATCGGGCCGAATCGGTATGTATCGCATCCAGCGTCAGCATGGATTGCTTATCGAGTTTTTCGCGAAGATTGTCGACTTGATGGGGAATGTTCTTGCTGCCGCTGAGAATCGATGTCGCTCTGAGAAGATATTCACGCGCGAGCGGCTCGTTTCCCTCTTTCATGTACAGTTCGCCGATTTCGGCTTCCACGATCGCAGCTATGATTTTCCTGCCGAGGAGTGAAAGCTCGACGCTCGCTCCTTCGAGCTTTCGCATTCCCTTCTTCCGCTTGCCTATGGCTAGCAAAATGCGGCCGTCGAGCAGGTTGAGCAGCACCGATTCGAGCCGCGAACCTATTTTCTGGTTCAGCGGCGCCGCCTGTTTCAAAAGTGCGGTCGCTTCCTTGATTTTTCCCTCGGAAAGGTTCAGCTCTCCCAGTCTGCGGAGCGTGACGGCCCGTTCCGGAAGTGACATCGTCTTTTCACAGAGGTGCAGATCCTGGTAGTAGTAGTTTCTCGCCTTATCGAAGTTGCCCTGAAGATATTGAATTTCTCCCATTGTGCCGTAGGCTTCCGCAAGGAGTTGCTGGTTGCCGATATCTTCGGCGAGCCTGCCGGCTATCTCGCAGTTTTTCTCCGCTTCTTTCAGTTCCTCCTGGTCGAGGTATGCGAGGGCAATGTTCATATGAGCGGCAGCTACGCCGGGAAGAGCGTTGTGGCGCTGCTTTATCTCCATGCTCTTTCTGAAAGATTCGAGGGCCTCCTCAATCCGGCCCATAGACCGGTAGACGAGTCCGAGATTGTTGTAACTCGTCGCGACTCCGATTTCATCCTTGCATTGCTCCCTTATCGAAAGGCACTTGTTGTGCCATTCCACCGCCTCATCATATCTGCTCCTGTTCCAGTTCACCGCTCCCATCAGATTGCACGCCTGAGCAATTTCGATGGGGCACTGCTTGTCATCGAGCAGTTTGATCACAAGCAGGCAGTTTTCCCATGACTTGTTTAATTCCCCCATCCGGAAGTGAATCCAGGCAAGATCGAGATAGAGCTTCGCCCGTTCATTCGACTGCAGATGATCTCCGTGGGTGTCGAGAGCCTTTGCCAGTATTTTCTCGGCCTGGAGGAAGTCTCCTTTCTTTTCCCGAATCTCGCATTCACGGCGTACCGCTTCTACGGCAAGGGTTCTGAATTCCGCGGCGATTTCCTTTTTGCCCGTTTCCTCCCGGCACCGGGAATAGAATTTTTCCGCCTTGCCCATATCTCCGATCATTGAGAAGTAGTTGCCGAGTTCCAGCAGGAGGTTGAGCTGCTTCTCCTTCGGCAGAAAGCGATCGAGCTTATTGCTCAGGTAACTCTCATTGAAGCAGTTGATCGCGCCGAGCAGTTCACCTTTCAGGATTGTATGAAAGAGATCATACCCCTTTAGGGCGGCCTGTGCGTTTTCTCCTCCTTTGACGAGGTGGTAAAAGATATAGATGGATGGAATGTTTGCTTTCTCCTCGAGGATATGAGCGATGTTTCTGTGGATCTGTTTTCTTCTCCTCGTGGGAATAGCATCGAGAATGGTTTCGCAGAGACTTCTGCTGGAGATGCTGTAGGCGAGACAGAGTGATCCCTGCGCGAGGTCGGAGCATTCCGCTCTCGTAGCAACGATGCCCATGGCGGTGAGCCTGCCGAGCGTTCTGTAGATGTCGGTTTCCTCCGTCGAGTAGATGAATTGAAGAAACGCGAGGGGGATTTCGAACTTGAAAACAGCGAGAAAGTTGAGAATAGAAGTTTCTTCCTCACTCAGGACATCGAGGATTCCGATTGAACGCTTTTTCCTGGTGCGGCGCTTTTCGAGAAGGAGCGCCTTCGATTCGAAGTTCATGAAGGCGAGGGATCGGTCCGCCTTGAGGCGGCCGAGCAGTTGTTTTTCTGAGGAAGGAATAAGGTGCGAGATGATACGTTTTTTCTCCCCCTTGCCGCAGGCCGGCAATGAGATCTCCTTGATAGAGACATCCTTTTTGTTACATTCCTTGTGCAGTGTTTCCGCTATATACGTGGGCAGTTCTTCATTGACCGCGACAACGGTGAAGGCATACCGGTCGATGCAGCGGCACAGGGTGTCAATGAAATAGCAATCGAGGAACATCTCTTGAGCATGATTGTCGATGAGCACGAATTCGTGCTCGACACACGCTCCCTCTTCTTCATTATCCTGGAACATGTTCTGGAGGCTCATGATTTCGCCGCTCGTAAAGCCCCACTCGTCCTTGAGCAACCCGGAGATAAGATGCAGCAGCCGGGTTTTTCCCTCTCCGGCTTTGCCTTTCACGATTACAAGATGTTTTTCGCCCGCGCGGGCTTTCACGGCGGCCTGCTTGATCGTTCTCATGGTGATTGCGTGCGGGCTGTATGGGGGCTCTCTGTTCGTGAACAGGAGCGGATCGTATTCCGAGATGCCGCAGAATTTACCGAGAGAGGTCACTATGTCGAAAAAATCATTGCCGTTCGATTCGATCCCGAGAGAGGCAAGGCGTCTCGATAGTTCCGCGCACGTTTCCGCATAGCCGGTGTCGAGATACTTTGAAAATTTCTTGAAGACGGCGCCTAGGTCGCACAGGTCGTTGTGCACCGGCTCATCGATTTTCTGAAATTCGGCGTTTGCGCCCTCGAGCATGTTGAGAATCTGGTGCGGCAAAAGATAAGCGGTGGGAAGGATCGTAAGCGATCCGTTCAGCAAAAAAAGAGAATCGATTCCAAGATTGTTGAATGTTGTTCCCGCTGCCATACGAGAGAGAACCTCGGACGTCAGGAGTTTCAGCAGTTGTGCGCACCTATCCGGATTCATCGAAGGGAGGGCTTTTGTCAGGGGAACCGGCTCGATGAAAGGGAGCAGAAATGTAACGCCGCCATCATTTTTCTGAAGGGATAACAGAGGCAGAATGATTCCGCCGCTCTCTGAAAACAATTTGTCCCTCATCTTGAGATCTTCGAGGGATAAGGTAACACTCGATGGAAGCTTGAGCGTGAACAGCAGGTAGTTTTTCTCGTTCAGTGAATCGGTCACACTGAAACCATACCAGGGAGGATATTCACCTAGGACCTTCTTGATCACGTACCGTGATGCGAGGCCTTTTTCGAGATTGTTGCCCTTCATAGCAGATTGCGAGAGTTAAGTTTCTTGACTCGTTAAAATATTTTACGTGGTTTTGCAGATTTTGCAAGGAAAATTTTCCCCTCCATTCGTCGGCATGAGGAGTGAAGAAGGCTTTATCATATTGTAATAATTGTAATTAATTAGTAATCAGCGGGATTCGATGAAGCGGAATGGTGTGTTATGGAACGTAGAGCAAGCGGCCGCAGTTTTCGCAGGTGATGAGCTCGTTTTTATAAGCTGCGGAGAAGAAGGAGGTGGGGAGCTTGACGAAGCAACCGAGGCACAGGTCCCGCGTAACAGGCAGGATTGCCATTGTATAGTGACTTGCGAGCCTTTCGTATCGCTGCAGCAGCGTGACAGGGATCTTGTCGGCCAAGTTGATCCGGGCTTCTTGAAGTTCATCGAGGCCCGACAGCTTGAAGCCGAGATTCTTGAGCTCCTTCGAGGTCGACTTGTCTTTCACTTCCTTGATCATGATATCGAGGTCCTGAAGCGCAATCAGGCATCGATGTTCTTCTCTCATGCTTTGTCTCCCGCGAGAATCGCAATGAGGTCACCGAATTTGGTGACTTCGGAGAGCTTCTTCAGTTTTGCCGGCTTTTGAACGAGATTGATGAGCTCGCTGAGAAGCGCGAGATAGACCTCCGCGCCCTTATCAGACGGTGCGAGAATGAGGAAAAATATCTTTGTCGGTTTACCATCGAGCGCCTCGAAATCAACACCACTCGAAGAACGGGCGAAGAGGAGAGTCATTTTCTTGATAGCGAGCGATCTTCCATGAGGAAATGCAACGCCCTTTCCGAGACCCGTGCTGCCGAGGCTCTCCCTGTTCTTGAGCATCTCGATAATGAAATGTTCATCGGTAATCCGATTGTGTTTGGCGAGGTGTTTCACCATTTCCATGAGCACGGACACTTTTTTCCGTGAACGGAGATTGAACAGACAAAAATCTTCCTCGAAGAATGAGGCGAGTTTCGCAGCTTCCATACCTTTTCTGACTTTCGTATTCAAACCTGTTCCTTTTATAGCAATTTACGCTTCCTTTGACAATATATTTTTGCTATTCTGCACCGGATTTCGGTGTATTTTTCAATCCTTCAGCGGAAAAGGCATGGGAGACGGTCAAACTGACAGCGGTTTCGTTCTGAGGATCAAGGGAGCGGACTATTTTGTAGCGACCGGCAGCGGCGAAGTTCGCTGCATTCTGAGGGGAAAGTTCCGTCTCGTGGAAAGCCCGGAAGAGGTTTTGCCGGTCGTTGGAGACGATGTAACGTTCAGAAGGGAGGGCAGCCTCTCGAACGGCGGTTCCACGGGACTTCTTACGTCGATACTTCCGCGGAGATCGATTTTTGCCAGAAGCGGCGCCTCGGGGAAGCGCAGGGTGAGAATCTTCGCTGCGAATCTAGAAAATGTCATTCTCGTTTTTTCCGTTGCCGAGCCTCGAATGAACGTTCGTCTGATCGATCGGATGCTCGTCGCCGCGGAAGCGGGGAGGATGAAACCGGTACTCTGCATAAACAAGACGGATCTCGCAGAGCATCTCGATGCGGTCGAGAAGCTCATACCTCCCTACCGTGAAATGGGATACAGAGTCATCCTGTGCAGCGCATTGCAGGGTGAGGGGCTCGACGGCCTCGAGCGCCTGATGCGGGGGAAAAAATCGATCATGGTAGGTCCCTCCGGGACGGGTAAGACGTCGATTGTATCGGTAGTGCAGCCGGGATTGAAACTCAGGATCGCGCGCATCAGCAAGGCTACAGGGAAAGGCCGCCATACGACCACTCATTTCGAGCTTCACCCCCTCGATGGAGGCGGGTACCTGGGGGATTCGCCCGGAATTCGGGAGTTCGGTATCTGGGGGGTGTCGCAGGAAAATCTCGATGAATACTTCAGGGATTTCGATCCCTACCGCAGCGAGTGCCATTTCATGACGTGTACGCACAGTCACGAGCCGCGATGCGCAGTCAAGGAAGCGGTGGACGATTCCTTGATCACCCCGACCCGGTATGACAGTTACCTCAGGATTCTCGAGACGTTGCCGAAGAAGATATGATCAATAAAAGAGGTGGGGCGACTTTCCAGCCGCCCCGAGGTAAGGAGGGATTAAAACAGTTTAACGAATGATCCGCTCTCAGTTATATGTTACGTTTCAGCGTGAGAATTGTTCCAATTTTTTTTCGTTTCGAGGCTCATATTGATAAAAAAATTGGAAAAGAGAGGGAAAGTTGCACTGGCCCGCTTGATAGCGCTTTTCTTGAGGATCGATGCGATAGAACCGAAGGATCTCGAGAGGATGAGGATCGGGAGGCTTCTCGTTATCCGTCAGCATAATCAGATGGGTGATATGCTTCTCGCCGTGCCGGCGTTCAGGGGATTGCGCAGGCGCTTTCAGGACGCCCGAATCTCTCTCATTGCGGCTCCAATCAACACCGACGTTATGCTCAACAATCCCTATCTGGACGAAGTCTTTCTCTATGCGAAATGCAGCCACCGGATGCGTCCAGACCGGCTCATTCAGTTTATCCGCACGCTCCGGAAACGGCGGTTCGACACGGTGATCGTTCTCAACTCCGTCTCGTTTTCCATAACGAGCATGCTCCTCGCGCTGGCGAGTGGAGCGGCGATCCGCATAGGCTCGACGAGCCGTCCCTTTGGACATGATCTTTCAGCGAGGTTTTATCACCTCGAGTTGCCCCTTCCCACCGATGTCGAGCTCGCGGACATGCACGAGAGCGAGCATAACCTCTATCCGCTCACCGCGATCGGAGTGGATGAGACGGATCTGTCCTCTCTTCTCGTGCCGTCGCCGGAGGAGGAGGAAGCGTGTGAGCGATTTGTTTCGGCGTCGTTTCCCGGCGGGGAGGAATTCGTCGTAATTCATCCCGGGGCCGGAAAGCTGTCCAATATATGGCCGCCGGCGAAATTCGCCGATGTTTACAGATTGCTCAATAGAAAACATCGGCTCGAGGCTGTTGTTGTAAAAGGGCCGGTCGACCGTGAGGCCTTCGATTCGTTTCTGCGCGTTGCCGATTACCCGAGGGTCGCGCTTTCGAGCCCGAGCATCGGGTTCCTCGGCGCGCTCATGAAGAGAGCCGCCCTTACCCTGTGCAATGATACCGGTGTGATGCATATCGCGGGTGCCGTCGGCGGACGCTGTGTGGCGGTGTTCGGACCGACCGATCCATCGAGGTGGAAGCCAGTCGGCGATCATGTGGTGGCCGTTCGATCGCATGACGCACGAATAGAGTCTGTGTGCGTTGATACCGTTTTCACGGCGGCCGAGGAGCTTCTGGGGGGGGCTACCGGGGAACGAGGCGGATATTGAGCGAGAGGGACTCGTCGGACGGGATGAAGACGACGTTCGTCCATCTGGTGTACCCGGCTTTTCGGAGCTCGACCTTGTGCGAGCCCACCGGGACTTCTATCGGATTGGCCAGGGGAGTGGTTCCCTTGAAGACTCCGTCTATGTAGATCTGGGCTCCCGCTATTGTATTGAACTGCAACAGGCCGGATTCCTGCTGGAGAAGTATCCTTCTCCTGGAAAGCTCGCCCCGATGAATAAGCACCGTTTCGTGGTAATTCTTGTAGCCTTCCTTGCGGCATGTTAATTCATGTCTTCCGGCTTTGATTTCCATCGTGCCGGTGCGGGACCCAAATGTGACGTGGTTGCCGTCGATCATGATCTCGGCTTCTGGCTCGACCGAAATATCGAGAAAACCGGTTCTCACGGCAGGTTTCGCGGATTGTGCCGGTTCTTTCGTGCTCGTCGCGATTTCCACTGTCTGAGTGGGTTGACCGTCACCGGGAGGTGTCTGTACTTGAGGCTCATCGGCTGCATGTTCCCGCGGAATATCGAGCTTTAATGTATCCGCCGATGTCAGCAGCGATTCGAGGACCGCATTCGCCGCACCGCCGTCAGTCAGGGAATCGAACCCGTTGTTCTCATACACGGAGAGATCCGTTTGCAGCGGCTGCATACCCATACCGCTGCTCATCATTTCATCGGAGCCCGCCGCGCGCTCCTCGGTCGGCGCCGGCAGCGGATCGCGGGCACGGGTCGCCTTGAATTGCCGCTTGAGCGTCTCGAGCCTGTTCGGATCGAGGCTGAAGAAGATGACCGCGGTGATAAATATCGAAGCGGCGATCCCCAGGGGCAGATACCGTTTCCGTGTCGCTCGTTTCTTGGCGCCCTTCTTGGGCTTCGCCGACTCCGGCGTCCCCTCGCCGCTGATCAGCCGGCGGAGTTTGTCGCGCACAGCGAGGATCCTCTCCTGTCCGAGGTGCGCTTCTATGGCCCTCGCCATCTCCAGAGCAGTCCGGTACCGCTTGCCCGGCTCGTGGCTGAGGGCCTTCATGATAATCATCTCGGCGTCCTGATCTATCTCCTTGCCGAGCTTCGACGGCGGGGGCGGAGTGGTTTTCAATATATTTTGTATCACGGCGGCGTAATTTTCGCCTTTGAACGGCTGTGTGCCCGTCACCATTTCGTAGCAGATCGTTCCGAGAGAGAAGAGGTCGCTCCGGCCGTCGATATTGTCCCCGATAGTCTGCTCGGGTGACATGTAGAGCGGCGTACCGAGCAGCGTGTTTGCGACGGTCTGCTGTGTCTGGCTCTGGTGCAGTTTGGCAAGTCCGAAGTCGGTTATCTTGACCTGTCCCTCGTTCGTGATCATGATATTGGCGGGCTTGATGTCTCTGTGGACGATCCCATTCTGGTGCGCGTGATCGAGACCCATACAGATCTCATGGGCGATGAGCAGTGTCAATTCTTCGCCGAATGCGCCCCATTCACTCTGAACTTCCTTGAGACTCGAACCGCTTATGAATTCCATTACGATGTAGTAATTATCCTGGGAAGATCCGAAATCTATGATGCGCACGATGTTCTCGTGATCGAGGCTCGCCGCGGATTTCGCCTCGAGCTCGAACCGCCGTGTGAAGTTCGGATCGGAAGTGAGGTGCGCGTGCAGTCGTTTGATTACGACCGGCCTGTCGAGAGAGGTCTGGATCGCCTTGTACAGCACGGCCGTGCTGCCTGTGGCGAGGGTTTTGAGGATCTGATAGTTGCGCGTTTCCACTTCGTTCATGTCGCTGTCGCTAGTCTCGAAGCCAGCACTTCGGGAAGCCCGACGGACCGGATCTTCTCCTGGGCCGAGGTTACATCGTACGGCACTCGTCTCAGCGAGATCTTCTGCTTCTTCGTATCGAGAAGGGCGAAGCTTGCCGCGGTGATACCATCGCGCGGCTGCCCGACGCTTCCCACATTGATGAGGTACCGGCTTTCAGGTTTTGTTGTTACGATGGTATCCCGAACGACCTTGCAGCCGTTGCTCTGTTCATAAGCGATAATGCCCGGCACGTGCGTATGCCCGATGAAAATGAACTTTTCGATGAAATTCTTGAAAATTATTCTCGCCTGACTCACCGTATAGATATATTCCCAGGAGAGGGGCGAAATCGGTGTGGCATGCGTGAATATGCATCTGCTGTACCGCTTGATCGAGTCGTACCGTTCCAGCATCTCCCTGTGTGACGGTTCGATTTCCCGTTCCGTCCACGCTATCGATCTCTTGGCGGCTAGATTGAAATCACTGGTGTCTGTCAGACCGACGGTAGCGAGGTCGTGATTACCTCCGATGCGTATGTGAGCGAATTCCTCTACGGTGTCGATACATTCTCTGGGATTCGCGCCGTAGCCTACTACATCACCGAGACAGACAATTATGTCCGGGCGGAGCATATCGATTTCTTCGATTACCCGCTCGAGCGCATCAAGATTTCCGTGGATGTCAGAAAAGATCATGTAGCGCATAATGGTTACCTTTTGAAGATGAACTCTTCCGATCCTATTGCGATGAGATCTTCTTCCTCGAGGACCTTTTCGTCTGTTTCCTCTCCATTGATTTTCACTTTTTTGTTCCCGCTCACCCGTTGAAGCACGTAATTATCTCCCTCCTGAGCGATCTCCACGCGCACACGCGGCGCAAAGAATCCTTTGAGCCGTATATCGGCGTCTTTCCCTTTTCCGATAATGGTGAGCGCTTTGGCGAGCTCATACTCCTCGTTGTTCGCTTGCCGATAGAGCCGAGGGGTGTCTTTCCGGTTTGCGGGGAATCGTATATGCAAGTCCTCTTTCGTTGTGTCGGTGTGGTAGTTGGGGATGATCACCGTTTGATCCATGTCCCCCGAGCAGTTGTCGGGATCCTGCGGGATCTGGAAAATGATTTCGTATTTGCCGATCGTGATTCGATCGTCGTCTTTGAGTAGCGCAGATTCGACGAGTTGCCCGTTCACGTGCGTGCCGTTCTTACTGCCGAGGTCTGTCAGCGTGTAGCCGTCCTTTGACTTGCTGATCGAGGCGTGCATTCTCGAGACACTCAGATTGTCGATCACGATATCGTTTTGCGCGAGGCGTCCTATCGTCACCGCCCTACCGGTGAAGGGGTATGTCTTCAGCGGACGGTTTTTGAGCTTGACGACCAGCTTCGGCGGCTGGCAAAGATAAAACGAGGATACCGAGCCCTGGTAGTCGCTCGGGAAGGGGCGTGAATCCTCGGCGTGTGAAACAACGAGATCGGTAAAGAGATTTATGCTGAAGGAAGAATGCGCCGAGAGTGTGTACACCTTGACGAGGAAATCCTCACGGACATTCGCCTCGGGTGCCTGATCCTCACAGGGACCGTGGTAGCATGCTGTCGCCTGGCCTCTCTGATATCTGAGCATGATCAGATTACCTGGCTGGAAAGCGGTCACGACTGCACTGGTTTTATCCCTTTCAGTGCGATCGAGAAGCTCATCGAAGTCGACGAGCGACGAGTCGATCTTGAGCTCCGGCTTCTTCTGAAGATAGACGAGGAGCGAGTGGTAGAGAACGAGGCTTGTGAAATAGACAACCACCTGGGGGAACTGGAGCTTCCGTAAGGAGTTGAAGAACTTCTTGAGCGTTATGCCCTGAAAATCTTTGCCGTTCCGTTCGGTGGCCCAGTACGGTTGGCCCTCGTTGATGAAGACAAAGAACTGCTTGTGATCGTTGAAGATCTCGAGAATGAGGGGATGCTTGTCGCTGACATTGATAAAATGCTTGAGCAGCGAATCAAACTCCTCGGTCTCGAAATCCCGCGGATTCAAGAGCACCTGATCGTATGGTATCTGCAGTCTCGACATCGTATTATTGTATGCAAATCTATTATTATCCAATGCTTTAATTGGCAAAAAGGATGCCAAAGGGCCCCGGCTCCAGCTAATATACAACTCGTTTACTCATAGGGCATTACGCGGCGCATTCGCTGCGGTTGTCAGAAGCCGGCCTGCAATAATCGCGATGTTGAGGAGATTTGCATCTCAAAGAACAACTCGAGCTCCATTTAGTTGTGTGAAATGGACTTAGGGTGTATATTCGGCTGGTGTGAGGTTCTCGATGCCGGCAGGACTCCGATGGGAGGGATGTCTTTGTTCATTACTCGGATAGAGCGGGTGAGGGATTCCGGAGTCGCAGCGAAGGGGAGCATACCGAGTATGAACCGGAGGAAGGTCCAAAGGGCATTCACGCGCGAAGGGACAAAATATTATAGGGATTTCCGCGTGAAAAGGATTATGAACCCGCAGGGTCATCACGCGTTGAAGAAACTAAATAGGGCCATATAAACGAATAGAGGGAGGTATGATGAATACGCTCCCTCTCGTCGTCGCCCTGGTTGGTAACTCTCGTCAGGCTTAGTGCGTTTTGTCCGCTTCGGCGTGGAATTTCTTCAGATTCCGGTGCGCTTTCTCGTTCGCCGGGTCGATCTCCACTGCCTTGTTCCAGGCTTCAATGGCATCCTCGATCCGGTCCATCTTGTAATATGCGTTTCCGAGGTTCGTGTACGCGGAGCTGTTTTCCTTGCTCCGGCCGATCGCTTCGTTGTACATCTCGATCGCTTCCTGGTACGAACCGAGGCGGTAGAATACGTAACCGAGGTTGTTGTACGTCGCGGCGAGCTCGGGATTGAATTCGATCGCCTTCTTGAAGGCCTCCGTCGCCTTTTCCTCTTCGTTGATCTCGGTATAGGTCAGCCCGAGGTTGTTGTGCGCTTCGGTAAATTCGGGATCGATCTTGAGCGCGTTCTCGAACATCTCGATCGCCTTTTCATAGTGCCCGTTGTGATACGCCATGACACCGGCGTTGTTCAGGGCGCGGGCTTCGGATGTCTGTCGCTTTTTCTCCTCGTTTTCCATTGATGTCTTCTGGTTTTCCACGAGTTTCATGACCTCGGAATGATTTTCCGAGAGCCCCTCGACGAGGGTCTTGCTCTGTTCGAGATTGCTGCCGAGCGTTTCGAGCTTCTTGTTGAGCGATTCTTTCCACTCGGATATTTCCAATTTGAATTGATCGAAGCTCAGCTGGTTTGAGTCGATCTTGTTTTCGATATTCTCGGTCGTTTCCGCCAGGGTGTCGGTCACACTCTCGACAATCACCTTGTTCTCGTCGATAGATTGCGAAACGAGACCTCTCAGCTCCGTCCACTTCTTCTCGAAGTTTTCTATCAGAGAGGATTCGGCCTCCTCGCTCTTCTCAACGAGGCTTTTCAGTTCATCCCATTTCTTCTCGAAGTTTTCTATCAGTGAGGACTCGACCTCATCGTTCTTGTCTTTGAGCTCCTTGATCAACTCGAGCATATCGCCGTTGCTCTTCTGCAGGAACTCCCACGATTTTTCCAGCTCTGCCTTTATCGATTGTATCTCCTCGCGCGGTTCATGCTCCTCTTTCCTGTCGCTGATGTTTTCGATCAGCGTCTCGAATCGGCAGGTGTTGCTTTCGTCGTTATGAAAGCGGCACAGCCGGCCGAGGCACTCCACATCTCCCCGGTATGACTTTCCGATGAAGCGAACGTTTTGCACGTTCGTCAGGATATCCTTTACATCTTCCTTGTTCGATGGGTCGACATTGGGATTGAGGAAGATTACATCTTGAAGATCATTGATATCATCATTCTCTTCTGCGGCATCTTCGAGATCCTGGCTGTCGGCCTCTCCTATGAGCAGGTCTTTCTCGTTTTCATTGAGTATCAACGCTTGAGTTACCAACGGGCAGATCTTCATTGCTCTTTCACTCCTTTTGATTCGTACGTGATCTAAATGCTTTCCCTCTTTTCAAGAATTGCTACGGTATCGCTACACTGTGATTCGACGTATTTAGTGTAATTGAGTTCCGCGCGGCTGCGGCTGTCGCGGTATTCCCCATGAGAGGATAGAATTCTGGAAAATGCCGCTGTAGCCTTTCCATATTCTCCGAGCCGTTCGCTCGCGATTCCCTTCAGGTAAAGGATTTCAGCACCGTTTTCACCGTTAATGAGATCGTTGTGTTCGAGTGTTCCCAGTGCGGCAAGCGCCGTGGTCGGTCTTTCGAGATTCAGATAGACACGAGCGAGGAGTATCGAGAGTGTCGGATCGGGCAGGCTCGTCTTCGAGATGATCGCCAGCGCAGCTTCCGCCTTGTTTCGCTCCAGGGCCAACTCGATGAGACGCACCGCGTCATCGGTTCCGACGTATCCGCGGTGCACGGCCTCAGTGCCGGCCGAGATCTCGCGTTCGATCCACTCGTCGTACGCGTGCTCTATCCGTTTGAGAATTTTCTCTTTATCGTCTTTATCGTCCCGCTCGCCGAGAATTTCTTTGAAGAGACCTGAAGCCTTTTTTTCCTGTCCCGCTCTCTGGAGCGCCTCGCCGAGAGAGATCTTCAGATCAATGCCGGCTTCGTCATTCAAATGCTTGTAACCGCTGTTGACGAGGCGCTGCGCTTTCTCGAATTCATTTCCGCTGACGAGGAGATTGCAGCCGAATGAGTAAAATTCCTTCCGCTGCTCGTGATCGATCAGTTCATTCACTCTCTCGATCAATTCGCCCGAAGTTTCCGGGTCGCCGGACGGCATATCTTTCAGTAATGCGAAAGCCTTGTCGTTTTCGTTGCCGAATATCAGGCAGTCTATTTTGAGAAGCCTGCTTGAGCGCTCCAGGTTATCGGGCCACGATACTTCATCCAACTCGGCATGGATCTCTTCCCATCGATCCGTATCGAGATCGAAAGCCTGCCTGAGACGCTTCAGAGATTCGCCGTAGTCCTCGCCCTGGGCTTTGAAGTGCGCGTATGGTATGAGAAATCTGCTGCTCTTCTCGTGTACGGAAAGGAATTCGGCGGCTATCTCGCCGAGCTGTTCATCTTCGATCATGGAGTTCGAAAAGAGCCTGAGAACGGGCTCCAGAGATCCTTCGAAATCTTTCTTTCGGACACTGAATCGGGCGAGGAGCGTGTTCGCGCCGATGTGATCGGACTCCACTCCGAGCATTTCCTGCAAAATGACGACCGAGGGCTGAATCGCTTCCTCGTTTTTCTCGACAAGCTCCTCGAGGAGGGTAACGCCGTCGTCGAATCGGTTCTCCTGCGAGAGATTCCGCGCATAGAGGAGCGTGATTTCCTTGTTTTCGGGTGTGGTTTCACGCAAACGCGACAGAACGTCACTGAGATCCGAAAGATGTTCTTTCGGTCTCTTCTGAGCCGCATTCAGGTGACTTAACGCCTCCTCGAACCGGCCGTCGAGCCATGTGATCTCTCCGAGTATTCCGGAGAGGAGCCAGGGCTTGACACTCGTCGGCTGGAAATTTTCGAGCTTGGCTTTGATCTTTGATTTGAATTCAGGGGATATGGCGATGCATTCCCGAAACGTGGCGACTCCTTCGATTTCTTTGCCGAGCCGCATGAGTGTTTCTCCGAGCAGGAGTCTCGCAACGGGATTCGACGGTTCCCGCGATATAACTGCTGCCAGTTCCTCTTCCACGGCCCTGAGATCCGCCCTTGGTGATGTGAGGGTGAGGGAGAGGTGCCGGAGTGTGTCTTGCGATTTTCCATCCGCCGTTGCTATTTTGGCGGCATATATGTTCATTGCGGCTGCATTCTCTTGAGAGAGCATCGATAAGGCGCGATTCAGTATCTCCTTGGCGAGACTCAAATGATGCATGGCCAGGGCGGTGCTCAGCATTTCCTCCCAGATTTCTCTGTTGTCGGGCTCCTTTTCGATGAGCTTGTCGAATCGTTCCAGGACATCCTTGAGCTGGTTCGGATCGTTCTGAAGGGTCTTGCAGAGATAGTGAGCCGCTTCCACATGCATCTCTTCATCGAGATAGAGCTGGTAGAGAGCCAGTGAGAGTGTTGTATTGTCCGGGTATCGCTCGGCGGCACGCTCGTAAATCTCGAGCAGGTCGATTGCCAGGGCATTGTCCGCTATCAGGAGCTGGTCGAATTCGAATACCGCCCGTTCCACTTCACCACGCCACAGATGAGAGATCGCATGCAGAAAACGAAACGGCTTTGAAAGCGTTTCCTCCTTTGTCATCGCATCCGTGAGCTCCGCCACGAGCTGCCAGCAATCCCCATTTTCTTCCGTCAGCCGTTTGATCTCATCGGCGAGTTTCTCATGTTGATCAGGATTTTCACGATAGAACGCGAGAATGAGCGGCAGTGCTTCCGTAATGTTCCCTTCGCGCAGTCCCGCGCCTACAGCGGAAGACA
Organism: uncultured bacterium; assembly: GCA_965369375.1. Lineage (GTDB taxonomy): Bacteria > Krumholzibacteriota > Krumholzibacteriia > Krumholzibacteriales > Krumholzibacteriaceae > CBDUQN01. The sequence continues at coordinate 22,763 of CBDUQN010000041.1, forward strand.
CGCTGTTGATGGAGAGCCCGCAGTGTTTCATCATCTCGCTCGTGAGCCGGTAGATATCCTCGACACCAACTACCTTTTCGTTTTCGAGACTCAGGAGGAGCTCCTCGGCGTATTCCCCGTTTCCGGCGAGAGAGTAGAGCTCCGTAAGAATAATTTTCAGCTCCGTGTTGTCATCGGGTAATTTGTTGAGTTTATCTTCGATGATTTCAATGAGACCGGGCAGTTGAGTCGCGTCGATGTTTGACGCATACCGCGCCGAGTGTCCCGCTTTCCCGTAATCGTCCCTATCGAGATGCAAGCGGGTGAGAAATTTCTGCGCAGGTGCGGTCATCAAAACGATTTCATTGCTTTCGAGCCATGATATGATTCTTGATTGGTTGTCCGCGTCTTCGCTGTAGAGGTTTTTGAGCGCTTCCACCGCTTTTTTTATGTGTTCGAGCCTGACCGCGACGTCGCAGTACAAAAAGGTCGCTTCGGCGTGCGCGAAAATCTCTTTCGGTAGGCCCGAGAGCCTCCTGAAAACGAGGTCGATCTTGCTTTTCTGTTCCGGGAGCGCCTGAGATATTTCATCCGTCTGCTCATTGTCACTGCTGTCTGTTTCGTTCTTCCCCGTAATGTGCAACTTGATTCGTCCCACTCCCTCTTCGATATCGCCCATCCTGATGAGCAGCTCACCCTTGAGAAGCTGCCGGTTCGGCGATTTCTCCTCCATCGTGTCGACTGCGTCGAGAAGCTTTTCGAGCGGCGGATCGCTGAGCTCGAGGCATTGAAAGAAACGCTCTTCGGCTCTGGCGGGATGAGAGAGCCGTACCGATGCGCGGCCGAGATAATATTTAACATCGGCGTCGCGTGGCAGCTCCCGTTCGAGTTCCAGCAGGAGGGCACCCGCCTCCTGGATCTGTTCCGATGTGCTTTCTATGACATTGCCGAGGGGGAGGGTGGCCTTTTTATGCTCCTTGCGCTCGATGTAGAGCATCCCGAGGAGCAGTTCGTTCCTTGTATTCATGGGGGGTTTCGATCGTCCTTCTTCCTGCATGCCCTTCTTCATCTCGGAACGCTTGATGAGATCGTCGATGAAGGAATCCGGCGAAGTCCCGAGGATCTTCTGGGCGGCTTCGATATTGCCGCTGCGGATGTAAGCCTCGATTATGAAGCTTCCGAGGAATGGGTTGAACGAGTTCAGAAACAACTCGAGGCCGTATTCGATAATTCTTGCTTTTCTCTGCGGATGTTTTCTCAAGTTGGATTTCAATATCGATACGGTCTGGTGGTAATCGTTGACTTCAATGCACGTCTGGATGGCCACCATTGCCAGTTCGAAATCTTCCGGCCATTTTTGTATGCCGTCGAGCGCTTTCTGATGGGCCCGCTTGATGTTTCCCTTGGATAGTTCCTGCAGGATTCTGGTAACAAGTTTTTCTTGTGTTAGAAACAAAGTAATTCCCTGCCTCGATTTTTCTCAGATAGATCCTGTCAATTTGTATGTATACCGGTTCACTGCAGTTGAGGAGCGAAATGCGTACCATGCTTGATAATTTTTCACAATCGCTTTAATCGTTGATAAATTGTATGGTTAGGTGTAAATTAGTCATGATTCCGTGATGATGCGCGTGGTCCGTTTTGCAATTTGCATAAGCAGTTTGCACTTAAAGAGTTGCCTTGTAATCAGGGGAAATCAGAGGTTTTCAGATGCCTGCTCGATACATCGTCTCGACGGAAATTGAATTTTCGGCCTCACACATGCTCGACGGCTTTGAAAATGGCTGCGAGAGAATGCACGGGCACAACTGGATCGTCAGGGTTTACTACGAGTTCGAGAAGCTCGATGACCGGGGTGTGGCTGTTGACTACATGGAACTCAAGCAGGCTCTCAGCGATGCGATTCTACCACATTTCGACCACCGTCACCTGAACGATATGCCGGAGTTCCGTTCTATCAATCCCACATCGGAGAACATCGCCGCGGAAATCTTCAGGCTTTGCGCGGAACAGGTGGGTTTTGCGAACGGAACACTCATCGAGGTCGAGCTCTGGGAGACGCCGACCGATATGGTACGCTATCGTGAATAACGAACGTAGCAGCAAGACTGCCGCTGTTGTCCTTCTCTCCGGCGGTCTCGATTCCACTGTTTCACTCGCGCTTTCCCGCGGGCGCACTACGATCGAGACGGCGATCTTCTTCGATTACAAACAGCACGCATCGATTAAGGAGAAAGAGGCGGCTTCGCGCATAGCGGAGCACTACGGGACCGGTTTCGAGATAATCGAGCTGCCCTGGCTCGGCGAGGTATCATCGTCTTCACTCATCGCCGGAAAGGGAGAGCCTCCGCATCTGTCGCTGGAGAGTAGTAGTGACGCCGAACAAGCCTCGGCTCGAGCGGTCTGGGTGGAAAACAGAAACACTATTTTTCTCAGCATAGCGGCCGCCGTGGCCGCGGAGAGAGATTGCCGGCTCGTTATAGCGGGATTCAATGCGGAGGAGGCCCGGGACTTTCCCGATAACAGTGAAATATTTATCGATTCCATGAACAAGGTTCTCGAGTTGGGCGTCAGCAAGCCTGTTCGGATCGTGAGCCCGACTATCGCCATGGGAAAGCGTGAGATAGTGTCCGAGGGGCTCCGTCTCGATATTCCATGGAATATGATCTGGAGCTGTTACCGGGACGAGGAGATGATGTGCGGCGATTGCGAGTCATGCATACGGCTCCTGAGGGCCGTGAGCGGTACGGTGGCCGAATCGAGTGTGCGCCTTGGCGGGGGGTAATGAATGTGAATAACGGGAGAGCAACCGTATTCCAGACGAAATATCTCGAGCGGGAACTAGGCTACACGGGTCGAGAGCTCAGGAGCCATTTTATACGCGAGATGTCGGGTATCACGAGTGATGGTATGATCGCTTTTTGGGGTCCGTGTGAGGTTTCGGGGGACCGCCTCGTCGATCTGGAGGATACCGAGTGTGGAAGCGTGATCTTTGCAAGAAGCATGCTGCATTTCATAGGGGAGCATTTTCAATGCAGCTTGCGTGAAGGAAACGCGCGGCTCAGAGTGTTCGCGTCGATCGCAAAAGAAACGCTCGAGGGGAATATCGACGATAGCGTCGTGGAACGGGTGGGAGATGATCTGTTCATCGGTGAGCGAAAGCTATCGGTGGCGATAGCCACGGTGAGTCCCGTTTCCGTCCTCTTTCATTTCGGCATAAATATCGATCCCGCCGGAGCGCCGGTGCCCGCGATCGGACTCGAAGAGCTCGGAGTAAAAGCCGGGCCGTTTGCCTTGGATATCCTCGAACGGTACACCCGGGAACATGAGCAAATCGAGGAGGCGATACGAAAGGTCAGGGGGGTTCCGTAAGACGTGGCGGATACAGGTTACGTTGCCGAGGTGTTCCGTTCCATCCAGGGTGAAGGCCCGTACGTCGGAGTGCTTCAGGTTTTTATACGCATGGCCGGATGCAGCCTTTCGTGCAGCTACTGTGACACGGTGTTCGCGAAGGAGCTCACTCCACTGTGCACCATTCGTTATCCACGCGGGACCGCGACGAGAAAAAATCCGCTCGATGCCGACGAGCTTCTCGATGCAGCACGTATTTTCCTCGAGGAATCTCCGGGAATCCATTCACTGAGCCTTACCGGCGGTGAACCGCTCGAGCAATCCGGGTTCATTACCTGCTTTCTCGAATCCTTCGCCCGGTTCGGCATCGCGGTGTACCTCGAAACGAATGGACTCCATGAGGAGGCGGCGCGCTCGGCAATCGAATTCGTCGACATTGTATCGCTCGATATCAAGTTACCTTCCCTCTGCGGGGGAGGGGACTTTTTTTCGACCTATCGGCGGGTTCTTCCTCTGTTCGGGCGAAAGGAGCTCATCTGCAAGGTGGTTGTCGCGGACGGATTCGATGTTGCGGAGTACAGGGATGCGGTGAATCTCGTTTCGGGATTCGATTCCAGCGTGCCCTTCGTCATTCAACCCGCAACGGGCGCGGACGGACGCCTTTCGATATCGGGAGAACAATTGATCGAGTGCTACCGGGATGCATGCCATGTGTTATCGAACGTGCGGCTGATACCTCAGGTTCATCGATTACTCGAGCTTCCGTAGTGCGAGGGGGAATAAAAAAGCGCTGCGAGATAGTACGATGCAGGGTCGGGTTCGTGAAGGCGGCGACCACCTCGCA
>CBDUQN010000042.1:0-26745 GCA_965369375.1 uncultured bacterium
GGGGCTGCAGTGACCGAGGGTGAATGCTTGCATCAAAAGGATTCACCCTCGTATTATACTAGATTATGATTATCGCATTGTATCTTCTCGGGGCCTTTGTCCTGTTCCAGGTCGCTGTCAGATTGGCGAGGCGGCGGTTCTCGCATCCCGCACCGGCGTGGATCGCGCCCCTTCTGGGCAGCCCGACGAGAAGGCTTGTTCAACCGCCCGGGGCCGTGATGGACCGCAGCGGTGTCGAGAAGGGGATGAAGGTCCTCGAGGTCGGGTGCGGCAACGGCCTGTTCTCTCTCGCGGCTGCCAGCGCTGTCGGCGGCGATGGCTCCGTTTTCGCGCTCGATATACAGCGCTCTATGCTGAGGCTGTTCAAGAGAAAGATCGATAAAGAGGGAGGGAGCGATAAATCGAATGTGCACCTCGTGGAGGGCGATGCGCTTGCGCTCCCGTTTGCCGGCGCCTCGTTCGATCGCATATTCCTCGTCACGGCCCTGCCAGAGGTGGCTGACCCGAACGCGGCGCTCTGTGAAGTGAGGCGGGTGCTGAAACCGGCGGGAAAACTCGCCGTCTCGGAGTTTTTCATCGATCCCGATTATCCGCTCCGATCGACGACGGTGCGGTGGGGACGGGAAGCGGGATTTGAGCCGGAGGCGGCATTCGGCAATTTCTTCAGCTATACCGTGCGATTCAGGAAAGAGAACAGTGACTAACGGCGAAACGTGGTGATTATGATGAAGGAAGTAACGGCAGTAATACTCGGCGGCGGCAGGGGAACGCGGCTCTTTCCCCTGACAAAGGCGCGTTCCAAGCCGGCGGTGCCGCTCGCGGGGAACTACCGGCTGATCGATGTAACGGTGTCCAACTGCATCAACTCCGATGTGAGCCGCATCTATGTACTGACACAGTTCAACTCGGCCTCGCTCAACCAGCACGTATCGCAGACATACCGGTTCGATGCATTCAGCGACGGCTTTGTCGAGATCCTCGCCGCCGAGCAGACGACCGCTTCGTACGACTGGTTCCAGGGAACGGCCGACGCGGTGCGCAAGGCGCTCCCCCATCTGAGTTCGTACCCCTACCGCGATGTTCTCATTCTCTCCGGCGATCATCTCTACCGGATGGACTACCGCTATTTTATCGAGCACCACCGCGGCACGGGCGCCGATATCACCATCGCGGTAAAGCCGGTTCCCGCATCGCGCGCGCACGAGTTCGGCATCCTGCGTGCTGATGAGACGGGCCGCATCACCGAGTTCAGGGAAAAGCCGAAGGGAAGGCTGCTCAAGGGCATGCGCACCGATACGTCGGCGCTCGGTCTCTCTGCCAAAGAGGCGCGCCGCCGCCCCTACCTCGGCTCGATGGGGATCTACCTCTTCCGCTCCGAGGTGCTCGAGCAGGCGCTCATTGGCGAACCGCATGTGATCGATTTCGCGAGGGAGCTCATCCCCGATGCGCTCGGCAGCCTCAAGGTGAATGCATACGTTCACGACGGATACTGGGAAGACATCGGAACGATAGGGTCATTTTACCGGGCGAACATGGATCTCGTCGCGCCGATGCCGAAGTTCAATATCTTCGACGCCGATTTCCCGCTCTATACCCATCCCCGCTTTCTGCCCGGCTGCAAAGTGAACCGCTGCGAGGTGGAGCGATCGATTTTAAACAACGGCTGCATCATCGATCGCGCTACGATAAAGCGCTCGATCATCGGCGTACGCTCCCGTATCGGCGCGGGAACGGTTATCGAGAAATCGCTCATACTCGGCGCGGACTACTACAATACGCCGCAAGGTTTCGGAGCCCGTCCCGGTATCGGCAAAAGGTGTATTATTAAAAAAGCGATCATCGACAAGAACGTCTCCATCGGCGACCGGGTGATCCTCGAGAACAAGAAGAAGCTCAGGAATTACGACGATCCAGACGAGCGCTACTACATCCGCGACGGCATCATCGTCGTGCCGAAGGGCGCGGTGATAGGAAAGGGCACGACAATCTGACTCGGTGAAAAGTGACCGGTTTTTTACCGCCGGCGCCGGCGATAAATTTCCTGCCACTTCCGCTTGGCAGCCGAATCGTTTGCACAACAATTAGTTAGAGATGTTTTTCGAATGAGCGCTAGACTATAGGTTTTCTTTTACGAAGAACCGCTCGACGCTTGTAGGATTTGCGGGGTCGGTCGATCTGGTCTTCTCGGTCCGTTTGAAACCGTGTTTGACATAGAGTTGGTGGGCCGGTTCGAAGAGGACGTCCGACCAGAGGACGATCCGGCGATATCCGCCGCTGAGCGCCCAACCGTAGACGGTGTTTATCAGCCTGTTTCCCAATCCCTTCCCCCGGTATGATTTGCGCAGGTAGAGGCGCTTGAGCTCGCACGTCTCGCTATAGTGCGGGAGAACGGCGACGGTCCCGACGACCGTGGCGCCGTCGGTCACCACCCAGAATGCACCGCCTGAATCCTGGTATGTTTTCGGAATATCGACGAGATCATGGTCGAACTCCTCGAAGTCGATGTTGTAGTTGTATTCGGCGGAGACCGATTTGATGACCTCGATAACGGCGGGGCCGTCCTCGGGGCGGTAGCCTCGGATTTCGAATCGGGGATCGCTGCTGGAATTTTCGCTCATTTGATACTATGGTGCGTGCTATCTATAAAAATCAGACGACGAATGATCACTTCATGTCGGTCCCGATGTATCTATTCGTAATCGGGAGCCGCCGGTCGCGGCCGAAAGCCTTCGGCGTGATCTTTATCCCCGGCGGCGCCTGCCGCCGCTTGTACTCGTTGAGATCGATCATCCTGATCACGCGCCTGAGCGTCTTCCGGTCGATCCCCCGCGCGGCGATCTCCTTGAACGACATATCGCGCTCGACATAGAGCTCGATGATCTTGTCGAGAATCCGGTACGGGGGAAGCGTGTCCTCATCGAGCTGTCCGGGCCTCAGTTCCGCCGTCGGCTTGCGCCGGATGATCGAGGTTGGAATGATCGCCTTTTTCGCAGCCCGGTTACGGTACCGGGCGAGAGAGTAGACGAGCGTTTTCGGAACGTCCTTGAGAACCGAGAAACCGCCCGCCGTGTCGCCGTAGAGTGTGCAGTACCCGACGGCGACCTCGCTCTTGTTGCCCGTGGTGAGCACGAGACAGCCGAACTTGTTCGACATTGCCATCAGGATGTTGCCCCTGATGCGCGCCTGTATATTTTCCTCCGTTACATCCATTTCATGCCGGGCGAAGGTGGCGCTCAGCGATTCGATATATTCGCTGTAAATGCCCCCGATGGGGATCTCGGTGAGGCGGATCCCGAGATTCTCCACGAGCTTCCACGAGTCGCGAAGGGTTGCTTTCGAGGTGTACTGAGAGGGCATCGTGACGCCGCGAACGTTCTCGGGACCGAGGGCATCGACGGCTATCGCCGTAGCGAGCGCAGAGTCTATCCCGCCGCTTATCCCGAGAACAACGCCCGTAAACCCGTTTTTTTCGACATAGTCTCGTGTTCCGAGCACGAGGGCCTTGTAGATCTCCTCGTCGGGTTTTGGATGCGTCACCCTTCTGCGCCCCAGCGCGGCCTTTCGCTTCGGGGCGGGCAGGGGCGGCAGTTCATAGACGTCTATCTGATGCCTCGGCGGGGTTTCCGTGCATACGGGGGCGGCCCGCGCGCTGCCCAGCGGCACCGGAATGTCGACAATGATGAGGTCCTCCTCGAACGGCCGGCCCCGGGCGATCGTGCGGCCCCTCGGCGACACGACGACGCTGCTCCCATCGAATACGATCTCGTCTTGACCGCCGAGCAGATTCAGGTAGCAGATGTAGACGCCGTTCTCGCGGGCACGGTGCTGCATCAGCTTCTCCCGCTCGGGCCCCTTGCGCCGGTGGTACGGCGATGCGGAGATATTCACGATGATCTTTGCGCCGCCATAGCACACCTGATCCGGCGTCGGTCCGTCATCCATCCACATGTCCTCGCAGATACTGATGCCGACAGGCACCCAGCCGAAATTCAGGACGATGGCCCTGTCTCCCGGCTCGAAGTAGCGCATTTCGTCGAAAACCCCGTAGTTCGGCAGGTTGAGCTTCCGGTAACGGGCCGCGATCTTCCCCCGCGAGAGGACGAAGCAGGTGTTGTACGGCTTGCCGCCGGGCCGATCGGCCGGCTCCGGGGCGCCGAGGAGCACCACGATGCCGCGCGCGGCCGAAGCTGCTTTCTCGAGAGCGGCGCTGCAATCCGAGAGGAACCGTGCCTTGAGCAGCAGATCCTCGGGAGCGTAGCCGCTCAACATAAGCTCAGGGAAAGCAAGCAGTTGCACGCCTGCTTGCCTTGCTTCGCGCACCATGCGGCGCACGATGCGGACATTCCCCTCGAGGTCTCCGACGGTGGGATTCACCTGGGCGAGGCCGATCCGTATCTTTGTTCCAGCGATTTTCATAGCAGGTGTCCGCCCTTCTGATTTCGGGCCCATTGTATCACCGTCGGGCGCTGCATAAAAGTTGAAACATGCTCGCATTGCCCCGCAACAAAATACCATGAAAAAACGTAATGCTTAATATAGATACAAACTAGGGTGTGCTTTTTGCCAGTCGAAACGGGAGGGCGAAAATGAAAAAGTTGCTTGCCGCCTCGCTGATACTCATTCTGGTAGGCGCGTTCGCTTCGAGCGACATGTTTGCCGGCGCCGAGCGTCTCATCGAGAAGGAATTCAAGATGAAGATGGGCGCAACGCTCGATCTCGAGATCGAGACGGGCGGATCGATCGAGATCGAAGGGTGGAGCAAGAAGCAGGTAGCCGTCACGGTGCGCATCAGGGGGCGGGACAGGGATGACGTGCAGGTGCATTTCAAGGAGACTTCCTCGGGCCTCAAGATCCATTCTGAATTCGAGGGAAGGCGCAGCAACAGAAAGAGCGATGTCGATTTTATCATAAAGGTTCCCGAGAAGACCGACATCATGGTCGAGACGATGGGCGGCGATCTCGTAATCGTGAACGTCGAAGGCGAGTTCGAAGGCGAGACGATGGGCGGCGATATCGATCTCGAAAAAATAACGGGCGAGGTTAACCTGGAAACGATGGGCGGAGACGTGTCGGTCACCGATTCCGAGGTGGACGGCAAGGTGAAGACGATGGGCGGTGATATAACGATCGCGAATGTTGTCGGAGATATCAAAGGATCGACGATGGGCGGCGATGTCACGTACAGAAACGTCACGAGGCGTGCAGGCAAGGGTGGTGACAAGGAAGTTCATATCTCCACGATGGGAGGCGACATCGATATCGATTATGCCGGCAAGAAGGTCAGCGCAAAGACATACGGAGGCGATATCGAGGTCGCGAAGAGTGAAGAGGTTCGTTTGACGACGATGGGCGGTGACATCAATGTCGGCGAAGCTCCCGCCGGTGCAGAGGTGAAGACGATGGGCGGCGATGTCAGCATCAGGTCTGCAGGCGAGTATGTCAAGGCAAGCACGATGGGTGGCGACATCGATATCGATGCCATAGATGGCTGGGTGCGGGCGATTACAATGGGTGGAGATATAACGGTCACCATGGTTGGCGATCCTGATAAGGGCAAGAGAGATGTCGAACTCGAATCAAAGGGAGGCGATATCGAAATAGAGGTGCCCGCGGGTCTCTCGATGGAGTTCGACATCGAGCTTGCCTTTACCAAAGACAGCGATCGGGAGTACGAGATCGTTTCCGATTTCGACATGGACATAGAGAAGACAACCGAGTGGGAGCGGAAGTGGGGAGGAAAAGTGAAGTACATTTACGGAACCGGCACGGTGAAGGGCGGCAAGCACACGATCAAGATAAAGACCGTAAATGGCAACATCTATATCAAGAAAGGGAAATAACCGGTTCTCCTGTTGGCGATAGGTTGTCTGCACGGAAGAAGGGAAGCCCGAGACGGCGAGACGGGCTTCCCTTCTTTTTATGCGCTATAGGAGGGTTCGCTATAGGAGGGTTCGCTATAGGAGGGTGTGCCATAGGAGGGTGAATCGCCGGCAAAGGTAACGGAGCACATCCGGATTTTATTTTAATAAATCTCCGTACGTTTCGGGTCTTCGATCGGCGAGAAAATGCTTTTTCGCCGAGCACGTCTTGATTTCCTCAAGATCTATTTCGCGAATGAGAATATGATCCTCTCCCTTCGGCGCATGTGCAACAACGCGCCCGTCGGGAGCGGTGATAAACGATTCGCCTGCAAATGTCAGACAATCCTCTTCACCGACGCGGTTTACGAGCGCTCCGAAGTAGCCGTTATGAAACGAGGCGATCTGAAGCTCCGCTTCGAATACGCCCGGGGGCCATTCGTCGACCGCGCCGGCTTGTGGGACGATGACGAGTTCGGCGCCCCCCAGCGCGAGAGCGCGCATATATTCGGGGAAGTGGCGGTCGTAGCAGATGGCCACGCCGATCCTGCCGGCGGCCGTATCGAAGACGCCTGCTCCGAGGTCGCTCGGCGTGTAGTAGCCCCGTTCGTGGAAACACGGCGCTTCGATGACATGAACCATTCTCGTTTTCCCGACGATCGTCCCGTCGGCATCGATCACGGGGGATGCGTCGTACGTATTCTCGCCGTCACGCTCGAAGAGGTTGAGAACGACGACGAGCCCGAGTTCCTTTGCCAGCTTCGAGAACACTTCTGTCGTGGGGCCCGGCACCGGCTCCGCGAGCTCCTTCACGTCATCTGCGGCCGGCCGCTGCGGCAGAAAGTAATCGAAGGCGAGCTCTGCGTAGGCGACGAGCTGCGCTCCCTTCGATGCGGCCACCTTAAGGGCCTGAACGCCCCGTTCGATATTGTCTTCTCTGTCCTTTTTCGCATGCTGCTGCACGAGCGCAATTTTCATTGTTCCAGCTCCATTTCCATACAGAGACCGCCAAGGCGATCAAATGAATCAAGCTTTCGCATGTTGTTATTCGATACCGTTTACTACGATACACGTTAAACGATACTATATTTTGATGCTGAACAATATGTTAATTGTTTTTTATCGAGTGGTACCCTGCATGCGGCGATCGATAGTAGCGGCGACTGCGGCGGCGAATAAAGTGGCGAGCTGGGGGTATATGAAGTTATTATATAGGTAGGCCGACTCTAATAACCCGCAGGGCGGAGTTCCACGGTTTTGCCCGCGCTACGCGCTATGAACTGTCGATATTTATCACTCAGGAGCATTGTCAAGACCGCCGGCTTGTTGTGCCGTCTCGTCAAGACCGCCGGCTTGCTCTGCTGCCTCTTGTGCCTCGTATCAATCGGGTCGTGCAAGGATCCGGTTTCTCCCCCTATACCATGCACCACGGAGTATGTTTACGGGCTTCATATCGAGATCAGGGATGCGCTCACCGGCATTCCTGTTGGAGAGGGCGCGACAATCACTGTCAGCGATGGAGACTACGAAGAAACCCGGACGGCTTTTCAGGTGCCTGGCCCTGAGGTTATTGCCTTTGCCGCGGGAGAGAGACCGGGAACATACGATATATCCGTGACGTTTACCGGCTACAAGCCATGGCGGACTACGGGTGTCAGAGTGCGGGCCAATGAGTGTCATGTGATACCGGAGGAAGTGCTCGTAGAGATGGAGAACGACAGGTAGCACGCCATCGGGAGGAGCATATTTGATCACATCCGGCGTGAAGAGACAAGAGACGGTATGGTTCGTTGCATGCGCCGTGGGCGCATGTTGTTTTCTTGGGTTGACAGGCTGTGAAGAGAGCACGCCGTTGCCGAACGAACCTCCGCGCGCTCCACTGATAATCTACGGACCGGCGATCGTCGAAGCCGGCGATACAGTCTATCTCGCGGCTTCGGCCACGGATCCTGACGATGATCCGATAGTGTATGAGTGGTCGGCGAACGGCGGCTCTTTCGACAAGAGAACGGGCAGCGTTGTCGCGTGGTTCGCGCCGATCATCAATTCCATTGAAGAGTATGAAATCACGGTAACGGTGAGGGATGACCGGGGGGCGTCGGCGAGCAGCAGCGCGGGTGTCACCGTAGTGCCGGAGGGCGTTGCGCTTGCATGGGAGGAAGATTTCGAATCATATCCCCCGCTTTCATTCCCCCCGACATGGACGCCGGGGGGGAATGCGGCGGTCCGCACCACCAATTATGTCGACAGCACGATGAGCTTTGAAGGGGGCAAATCTCTGCGCCTCTTCGGGATCGTCACCGAGTGCTGGCCGGCCCTCACGACACGCGAGCATACCATTTCATATCCGTATCTCGATCTCGGCGATCCGTTCGAGATCATGATTGCGATACGTTGCGGCCACGAGATCGTCTCCGGATGCGATCCCCCGATCCGGGCGGCCGTCTCGCTCACCTGGTCGACCGCGATCCAGAGTCCCCGCCGCGAGCTGGTCAAGTTCATGGGAGACGGCAGAATCGTCGGCGGTCAGGGAGACAATGCGGTCTCCCTGGGAACGTATTCGACATTCGAGTGGTATCGGGTGAGGATCCGCTACGAGATCGTCTCTCATACTCAGGTCTTGGTCGGGTACTGGATCAACGGTGTTTATATGGGAAGCGGCTCGTTTTTTCCCCTCGATGAGGAGTTCGGCCTCGTTAATCTCGAGCTCATGGTGTGGGAGGGAACCGCCTGGTTTGACGCGGTCAGGATCTTCCATTAAGGAAGCATTTCGCCGTACCGCCGGTTTTCCGGCCTATCAGCTTTCGCCGGTCAGCGTGACGCCTCTGTCCTTGAGGAAAGCCCCGAAGTTCACATCCACCTCGCTGATGTGTTTGACGAGCCAGTTGACCAGAAAGGCGTCAATGGAATCGGCAAGCAGAGGCGTCGCGCCGTCTTCTTTATAATCTCTTTCCAGATTGGCTAATGTTGTCTTGAATTCCTCGTGCTTCGTCATGTGCTCTTCGAGCGTGGGGTATTCATTGGCCTTCATGTGTTTCTCTTCGGCCGAGAAATGAAAGTCGGTATACTCGATCAGGAAGTTCAGCGTTCTTGCGATCTCGTTCGGGCCTTTGCTTTCCTCGATGGCGCTCGTCATATCGTTGAGACGCTGAATCAACATCTTGTGCTGCTCGTCGATCAGCTCTACACCAACCGACAGGTTGTCACTCCAATGTATTTTCTCCATGAAACGTTCCTCCTTATCGCGGTGTCATTCGGACGATTCCCTGCGAGCTTACTTCCTGATAAGACCGATCAGGAAGAGCAGGACGATAGCTCCCGCCAGCGCCGTCACGAGAGAGCCGATTAAGCCGCCTACCGTGAGACCGAGCCATCCGAACAGGAACCCGCCGAGGATCGCCCCGATCACGCCGACAATGAGGTTCCCGAGGAAGCCGAAACCACGGCCTTCCATGATCTGGCCGGCAAGCCATCCTGCCACCAGGCCGATGATGAGAAACCAGATAATGCTCATCGCCGCACCTTCCTTTCTGAATGATTCTCGCCCATACTACTATATGACCGGTCTCGAAATTGCGACGACGTCCCCCCACCCCTGTTTCAGGAGCGCCGCGGTTGCAGCCGGCCCGATCCCGTCCGGGTTCCCTATAAACAGCACGCTGTTATTCATCAGCCTCCACTATCTGTTGACATAGTGCTGCCCGCGTTTTATTCGGGACGCGGCTAGCAAGAATTTAGGCAGAAACCTCGTCAAACGGTACAGGTTGACGGGATTTGACAGGTACCTGATAAAACCGAAGTAGAGCGGGTGCATCACCGGCACGAAGACGCCGCCGACGCGTTCCGCATTGGAAAAATGGGTGATGAAGCCATCGAGCAGATGACGGGCGAATCGAGAATCGGGTGGTGCCGAGATGTCGGCGTAATGCTGACCGATGCTCAATGTCTTCCTGATCCCGTCGGTGCCCATCAAGCGCAGTGGATGGTAATACCCGTTTTGAAAGATCGTATCATAGAGGTAGTGTGCGTCGTCAATTGCATCGGGCGTTTTCTCCGTTGAATTTGTATGCAGCTCGCCTCCGTGCATGCAGACGCCCGCCACTTCACCGCCTATGATCTCTTCCAGTGTTTGTTTCTCCAGGATGGCTGCTGCTGATTCATCGGATTGATGTCTCTGGGCTGTCGTGACGAATTCGCCGTGGAGGGCTATTTCAAAATCTCCCGTGTCGTCCATATACCGTCTGATATCATTCGCGCCGTAGAAGAATCCCATCGGCCTCACATATGCCGTGCTTCTGAGCGAATAGCGGGCCTCGAGATCATAGATTCGAGGCAGGAGCATGATAGCCTTGTCAACGTCATGTCTCGTGGAAACCGCGACGCGGTACGGCCGCCCGCTTCTGTGCGGAAGGGTCCAGATACGCATGTCCGGTATGCCGCGGTCATGATGAGCCCCGGCGATGAGAGATCGCAGTCTGTTGAGTGTGTCGGATTCGTATCGTTTCTTCGATTCGACCTCTTCGCGGAGCGCACGCAGGACGGGTGTTACCTGCCGCTCAAGGATATCGGATTCCCCGTCCGGGCGGACAACAGAGATGTGGCCGTATCCCAGATGCCGTAATAGTTCAACGAAGAAATCCCGGTCTTCCATCCGGGACGCGCAGGTGATTCTTATCGGCCCGGCCGGGATCGATGAGATGATGGACAGATCGGTGGGAGGCATGAAGAGCATTTTCCCGTCGATTTCAATGACACCGTCGGCAAGATCGCAGGATATCCGCAGAATGCCGGACTCGGTAATGAAAACATCGAGGGCGGCTCTTTGCCTGCTCTCCCACCATCGGGCGATCGTGCCCTGCGGCACCTTCCATACATTGTCGTGGGAATCGATATGCTGGAGAAACGCTTCATAGACCGGTCGATCTCGCATGAACATGTGGCGCTTGACAGCACGGGTTACCATGCCGGGATTCATGAGCCGGTCCTGTTTGTGTGATCAGTGACGAAATCGATCATCTTATCGAGACTGTCGAAGATGTCAAAGTCGTCATCGTCTATATAAACACCGAAATGCTCTTCGATTTCAGCGACCATTTCGATTCCGCTCATGGAATCGAGACCGAGACCCTTGCGGAATATCGGCACATCGGAGGGTATGGTCTGAGGATCGGGTTGATCCGACATCCTACGGGCTATAATGCGTCTCAGTTCCTGCTCGATGGCAGCTCTGTCACTCATGGAAACAACCTTGCATTATGAGACGTATTCCATTTTGATCCACTCCGGCATCGGGGCCGGGCCTTCCGAGAGATCATAAACAAACACGCTTGATGTATCGTCACTGAGCTCTTTGTCTTTGTCGAACCCGATTATCTTGTATAGAAGGCCGATCTGCCGGTTCCGGTCGGTTTTGATATACTTCGCGCGAACCTGCCTGCAGCCGCTCTTGATCGCTTCATGCGTGAGATACGAGATGAACGCGGTGCCGAGCCCTCTGCCGGCGACGCGGCACGATACGAGGAGGATCTCGATGTTCCATATGTCCTCCTGCCTCTGGACGAGAGCCACTCCGCACCGGCCGTAGTCACCGTACTTGTCTACGAGCGAGGCTATATAGAATTCGTGATCGGCGGCCTCGAAAAAAGCGGCGATCTCGTCGTCTGAGTACCTGATGCCGGTTGAATTGAATTGATTCGTTCGTGTAACGAGCTCGCTGATGCGGTGCAAATCGTCTTGTGTCGCGATGCCGGGATATGCCTTCATGCCGAGAGAGTTGAAAAACGCCTCCCTTCTCCCTTCGAACTCCTGCTCCTCCTCGCGGCGCGTAGCTTCCTCGACATACATTTGTCCCCGGGAGCGCGACTCGGGCGTGTCATATTTCATCTGCATCTCCGGAAGATCCGGCAGTTGCAGATAATCGGCGGCGTCAAACGTGTGGACTTCCGGGAGGACGGCCTTTACGGATTCTCTCTCGAACGGGTTGTCATCGATGAATGCAACGCTATCGAGCCCGATGTTCAGTGTTTCGGCGATCTCCGCGACATTCTTTTCCTTTGGCTCCCAGTTGACATGTGGATAGACGAAATAATCCGCGAGATCGAATTGCTCGATGAATTTCAGAGCTTCCGGCTCGTTCTTGCTGGCTATCGATTGGATGATTCCCCGGTTCTTTATCTCTTCGAGGACCGTGCGTATCCGGGGGCGCAAACGCACTTCCGGATCTTCGAGACATATTCCATCCCAGAGTGTGTTATCGAGATCCCAGATAACGCACTTGATGCTTGCCAAGGGTGTAACCTCCTGTTTTCATCGGTGTCAGCGATCGTCTTCCTGAGGGTTCTTCTTTCTCAATGGGCGCAGTCCCCGCTGGAACGCCTCCATGCTCTTTCCCCGTCCCAGGGTGGCCGTAACGCGGGCTATCGGCTTCGCATCGGGGACACCCCCGACAAGAGTATAGGGAGGAACGTCACGGCTCACAACAGAGCTTGCCGACACGACGGCGCCCTCTCCGATAGTGACATTCGGCAGGACCACGGAATTGGGCCCGACAAACGCGTCCGGTCCGATGACCACCGTTCCCTCATCGCGGTTATGAGCAAGAATGATGCAAGAGATGCCAATCACTGTATTCTCATATATAGTAACATTTTGCGGGTATTTATCATCGATATAGACGTTTGCCCCGATAAAGACGGGCCTGTGAATCTTCACGCCCCGCGCTTTATGCAACCACACTCTCAGGGATTCGGCTCCCGGGGAGAGTCTCGCCAGGACATGGAGCGTCCGCTGCCATAACAGGAACGGGATGCTGAGTAATCGGGGCACGTCACGACCTTTCTGTGTTATTTCAACCCTTTATTCTAGAATAACATAGAAGATTTTATCATTATTAAATATTCATTTCAAGCTGTTTTAATGTCAAGACAAAAGAACTCCAAATCTCCAAGAGCCGGCAATCAACAATTCCAGGTGCTTATATAATCAGGTGCTTATATAATATTGACCGGGGAAAACTCGATGCCGATAGAGGCGCCCTCCCGCGCTGGAAGTTATTTCTCCTCCGGCGAGATAGAAGAATCTCTGAGAATACGCAGGTGTTCCAACAAGATCGATACCGCGTCTTCATTTTTCAACGGCAATAGCGAAGCTGTCTGATCGGTGGCCATTCTCGGCAGCCGGGGCTTGTGGATAGCAATATCTTGATGAGTTTTTTCCATAAAGGCGCAAAGCGCTTCACCGGCCATCTTGGCTGCGACATATTCGCCCATATCTGATGGAAGCTCGTCGATGAAAACGGATGAGGGGTAAAAGATCCCTCTCAATCCGAGAGGACTCAACTGTTCGACAATTCTCTCGAATCCGATAACATAGTAGTCGCAGAATTCCTGGAATAAAGCGGCCGAAAACGATCCCTTCCTTCCTATGGCAATAAACGGAGTGGCGAAATAATACAGATGTGTCGGGGTCCAATCACCGCCGAGTCTGTCACCTGCCTCCATTTTGGCATCGAGAACGTTCAAAGAAAGGCAGTCGGCGCATCCGCCTCCGGAGACGATATCATCAACAATGCGGCGGGAATCCTCAACTCCTTGATTGTACGTGATCCTGACCTCTGCTCCTCCCGCGGATAGAAGTTTAGCCGTTACTTCGCCCAAACCACGGGAGCCACCGACGACCAACGCGCGTTGACCCGCAAACTCATTGGGCTTCACCTGCCCATGTACGTCCGCAATGCTGATTTGCTCTCTCGGAGGGGGGCGATAGAAAACCGTAACAGTGCCTGCCATCCTCGGCGAGCTGATCTTCATCAACACCTTGCCGAATCGCCTGTCCATTTTTGCGACCTCATACGTCAACGAAGAGGACTCGCCGGTCTCGTGTTCGAAACCAAGGTCGAGCATGGAGTACAGAGAGTGCAGCCCCGGACATATCATGCCCACAAGTCGAGTGGTAGCAAGCAATTGTGCGATCTGCAGCGGCGGCAGCAGCGCGGTCAGGTGTTGAAAGAGCAGGGCGGATGCTTCGAGATCGAGATACAATTCAAGACTTCCCGATGCTTTCTCCACTTCATCTTCAGATAGTTCGATGCATTCATCGAGCTTTGGAAGTCCCTTGGAAAAACAATCCGCATCGAAGCCTTTTGAACGACCCCAGTTGATATCAAGGCTCGTTGCCACGAAACCTCCAACGGTTAATTCAATTTCAACATGCCCATCGCTTTCGTTCTTCACCGAATAAATAACTTCTTCATCTATCCGAATGGGATTTCTGAATGCTGCTTTGATCGAGCGCAACTCGATGTTCTCTGTCTTATCCGACAGCCAGTTATCCAAAGCCCACAAGGTGGAATGAACGCCGTGCACGACTGTCGACCCAAAAAGCAATCTTCGTGCGGCAACGGCATCTGTATGCAGCGGATTACAGTCTCCTGAAAGTTCTGAAAAGGCGAGCTGATGCTCGAGATCGAACCTGTGACATGTCATATCGATTCCTCTCCTCGTGCTCGAATCGCGGCTTATTCAATCAACAGCATCCCGAACCGATTCATCTGCTGGTCGTAATCGGTCAATTTATTTGAACTTCATCCATTTCGCTTTCTCGCCGGTATCGGCCCACTCTTCCCAGTCTGTCTTGTAGTAGGCGATCACGTCACGGATCTGATCCGCCGACAGGTAGCCGACATGGACAAACAGCGTATGTCCCTGTGGTGAATAGAAGCGGTGCTCGGGAACCGTCTTGTACCAGAGCTCAGCTGCAAGCACTCGTTCGGGATCAGACTTGAATCGCCCGGACCACTGCTTCGCCGTAGCCACCGTCGCATGATCGTTGTATCCGGTGCTTTTCCCCGTCATTATGGTGAGAAAAACAATCTGATTATGCATTTCTTTCTCGACCTTTTTTGTTTCCGGCGTCTGCCGCCCGCACTCCGTGCACCATGTGGCCGCGTACTCCGACCACACGAATCGCCCTTCGAAATCCGTCATTGAAACGGGTTCACCAAGCGCGTTGGGTCTTGGCTCCTGAGTTCTCCCCGAGGAATAGGAGGTGTCGTTCATGTTTCCGACGATCTTCTCGAGACCTTTCATTCTGCCCCAGGAACGTTTGACCGGCCCCTTGTCGCCACAGCCCGGTATCGCGAGCACGAGTGGAACCAAAAGCAGCAAGAGACATTTTTTCATTTTAACACCTTTTTCATGATGTTGATAAAACGGGTTTTACTGATGGGATGATCGGCAACCAGCTCGCCATTCCAGATGATGCTGAAGATCCCGTAGGGATTCGGAGAATCCTGGGCCAGTTGGCAATAGGGGAGTTCTATTATGGTGGGATCGATCCCGAACTCCTCTCTTGCCACCGGGGGGATCTCGTTCATGGCCTTCGTCACATACGGGCACTGATCGGAATGGATGATGGTCAGGCCGCTGCCGTATCGGGAGAGTTTCTCCTTCCAGTTTCCTGAAAACGCAGGGAGGGGAGCGTCATCACTGAATCTTTTGACGAGGAGTTGATAATGGGGTGGGGCTTCTTCGGCCAACTCGTATCCATTTCTCAAAAAGATCTCCTTCTTCGCCATCCAGGTGCTCTTGCTTGCAACGACGGCCACGCCGCGCATCTTTTGTTCCATGGCATCTTTCTCGCATGCTTCGAGCATCAGCGAGCCGTAACCCTTCCCCTTGTAGGCTTTTTTCAGGATGAAGAGGCAGTGGATAACCATGTATCCCGGCGCGCGGACCGCGCGCCAGGCATATTCGCCGGGAACGTATTCTATCGAACCGATGGTGCCGTTTTTTTCGGACTGGAGGATCTTGATTCTCATCCCCTCCTTGAACCGCGACCTGAGCCATTCGAGCTTCCGCTGAAAGCCTGGATTCTTCGGATCCTTGTAGCCGCAGATCCCGTAGTTGCTGATAGTGTCAGGGCCCGCATCGATGATTGATATTCCCTTATCAGTATTCATTCGATCCTGCTGCTAGCCGAGCGCGGACCCGAGATAGTACGGCCAGATAATCAGCGCCAAAACGGCCTGCCAGAAGGGCAGGTGTGTAAAAGCAACCGTGAAAAGCCATCCAATATACCATACCGGTCCGACCAGGCTTGCATGCTGGGCCGGATTACATCTTGCGTCACCATTTTCCATGCGTCTCCTCCTTCGCGGATTAGTGGTTCGTACTGCTCACTTACGGCCGGGCTCTATCGGTCCCAACGGGCTCTGATCACACCCTTCCGGTTCTATGGTATAAGCCGCTCCGGCGATCTCCCAGCCAGCCTCTGTTTTGATGAGTGTAAATGCGTCGACCCCGCAATGCGCAAATTTGCCATTGATGTGGAAATCGTACCGTGCCCACACGACGGCGATGCGGCCATGCACCATTACCGTCGGATTCCAGATCCGCTCTATGTACTCATCCTCGATATCCGAAAGACTTTCTATATATTCGGAATGCAGCTTGCGCTTTATGTGCAATTTCCCGGAATCCTCACGCACTCCATAGTATTGTCCATCGATGCGCAGTATTTCACGCGTCATATCAGCGTCACGCATCGTCATTGATTCGAAAAACTTCTGCACAACCATCAATATTTCATCTCTTTCAGAGTTTTCCTGGCCAAAGACGCATTGGGCGAGGGTTGCTGTTAAAATCATCACAATTGCGAGGCACGCACGTTTCTTCATCGCTCACCTTATCCTTTATTCATTGATGCCTGTTTTTATATCTCTTCGCACTTGCGAAGGGCTTGACCCTTCGCACACAAGAGATTATCAAACTATCACGCCGGTTTTGTGAATTCCAGACAATACCCGTGATACCGCCCATGCGCCTTCCATATGCCATCCTGTCGAATTTCTTCCATCGTATCAGGCACCATGTCGACAACGGGCGTGGACATGTCCATCTTCTTTCCCTTATGCGAGCGCGAAACGCCGGAGATACGTGCTATGAATCGCGCTATCTGCTCGGATTCGTCTGCAATTACAATTTTGCTGCCCGGCCTGGCGACACGGATCATCTCTTCAATCGCCTGCTTTTTGCCGGAGAAGAAATTGATTCCCCCGATGTGGAAGACGCTGTCGAAGGATCCCTCTTTGAATGGCAAGGCCTCGGCCGTTCCCAGGAAGAGATCTACCGGCCAGCCTCGTGTGGCGACGAGGTTGCTGCAGCGCGCCAGCTGGCCGGGAGAGATGTCAAGGCCGTATACCTCACCGACATTCGGCGACTCGAACAGGTAGGGAAGATTCGCGCCCGAACCGATCGAAACCTCGAGAACGCGCCCACCATTCAATTCCAACCGGTCCAGAATCACTTTGCGCGCCTTGCGGTTTCCGCCGAATGATAATAACGACACCTTGGTGAAGATGTCATAGACGTGCGAAAACAAGTCATAGAAGCGGGCGAAGCGGCGATCAATGCCCTCGAGTTCCCGCGGATCGATGAAGTACGCAACGCCGTTCTTGATGGGAAGGCTCCGCTCGCAGTGCGCACAGAACAGGAACCCTTCATTCACAACCTCATCCCCCCCCGCGTCACGCAGAGAAAGCGCCGCCTGGCAACGGGGACAACCGAGCAATTCCAACGTTGAGCGTTTCATCTATAGACTTTTCAAATCAACTTATTCTATCGATCTTGTTTCTTTCTTGGTTGCTCCCAAATTAAATCAAAATCCGGCTTCATGGAATGTGCGCAGTTTGCGGCCTGCCGACGATCCCCGAGGATTTCTCTCATATTTTTCAGGCATTATTTTTTCTCGCAGGTGGAAACGGACCGAGCGTTTTCGAATGCTCATAACACCATCCCCAATCCTCTCCCGGTTCGAATGACTGCATTACCGGATGTTCGGTTTCTTTATAATGGGCGGTTGCGTGTTTTCCCGGCGTGCTGTCGCAGCAACCAACATGACCGCAGGTTCTGCATATTCGTAAATGGACCCATTGTTGTCCGATAGCGAGGCATTCCTCGCAACCATCCGAATTCGGCTCAGGCGCCGGGCCTTCCACCAGGTGCTCACATCGTTCTTCATACATTGTCTCGTCCTCTTGGTAAGGGTCGGCATTGTCAGCCTGCCATAGCTTTTGTGCCTTCTCGTAGCGCGCTTATTCCTTCAGCCATGCGATGGCTTCGGCGATGTCGGAAAAAAGCCTGAGAGCCAGGCCGCGGTTGACCGCAACATTCTCAAAAAACTTGTCGGGAAGGAGTTGATCGGCGCGCCCGAGCATGGCGATCTTGATGGTACGCTCGATAGCGCTGCTGCCGTACTGAGCAAGGTCAAACCGATCCATTGTGCTCAGGTCGCCGGTCATGGGCCTGCAGTCAAACAGGGCTTTGGTACAGTTCGCCTTGATGCACGCGTTCACCATCGCATCCACAGCGCTCTTTGCCGCGTTGATGCTGAACCGCCCCGCGAATTCTATATACATGTAGCCTTCACGCTGCGTTATGCAAAAGTCTTTATCCATTTTTATGGATTCTTCCTTCATGCGCCTGGCCCGATGCACCTAGAAATGATTTAAGTAGAGTTGCTGCGTACCTGCAACATGTCCCTTTTGCTGTCGATGATCGACAATCGGATTTTACTCTATTTAAATGCTTTTTGGCAATCGCCTTTTAGTGCTCGAGAAATGGTGGTATCATGGTGATTGCATGATCTTGAGCGAGAAACAGTGATGAAACTTATCCGAGGAGGCGCTTCGGATGATGCTCCGCTTCAAAGTGGCCGGAATCATAGTTGTTTGTGCATTCACCATCCTGTCGCAGCCGCCTTTTTTCACTAACGCACTTGGCGATAGCACCGTACGATCCCCCGATGAAAGGATAGAGATCGGATTCATCCTCGAGGACGGCGTGCCGCATTATACCGTCTTGTTCGACGGCTCGGCGGTGATACTCCGTTCCGCGCTCGGGTTTATTCTGAAAGATGCTCCCGCTCTGACCGGACCGTTCGAGGAGCGCGATATGTACGTGCGGTCTTTCGACGAAACCTGGGCGCCCGTCTGGGGGCAACGGAGCGAGATCAGGGATCATTACAACGAGCTGGGAGTGGCGCTGCGGGAGACCGGGAAGCCGCGCCGGGAGATAATAATAATCTTCCGTGCGTACGATGATGGAGTGGCGTTTCGTTGCGAGGTACCAGGGCAGAAGGGGATCGGGGAATTCGAGATCTTATCGGAAGAGACGCAATTCGTATTCGCCGGCGATCATACATCATGGTGGATCCCCGCCGATTACAACAGCTACGAGCATACATTCAAGGAGACGCCGCTTTCCGAAATCGACGCGGTCAACACGCCCCTGACAATGCGTACGGCGGACGGTCTTTATATCAGCATCCATGAGGCGAACCTGACAGATTACGCGGGGATGACGCTGAAGCGCGTGAAGAGTGGCGGTCATATTCTGGAATGCGATCTCGTGCCCTGGCCCGGCGGGGTGAAGGTCAAAGCGTCGGCCCCCATGAAGACGCCATGGCGCACTATTCAGATCACAAGCCGGGCGGGCGGACTCATCGAATCGAGCTTGATTCTCAATCTGAACGAACCGAATGCTATCGAGGACACATCCTGGATCACGCCGATGAAATATATCGGCATCTGGTGGGAGATGCACATCAAGAAATCGACGTGGTATGCGGGGCCGCGGCATGGGGCGACGACCGAGAATGCGAAGAGGCACATAGACTTCGCGGCGAAGCACGGCATCAGGGGACTTCTGATCGAGGGCTGGAACACGGGATGGGAGTACTGGGGGGAGGACGGCGCGTACGATTTCGTGACACCCTATCCCGATTTCGATATCGTGGAGGTGGCGCGGTATGCGCGCGCCAACAAGGTGAATCTCATCGGGCATCACGAGACGGGCGGCGATGTTCCGACGTACGAGACGATGATCGATTCCGCCTTCGCCCTCTACCGCCGGCTCGGTATCGGCGCGGTAAAGACGGGATATGCCGGCGGCATATTCCCCCGCGGGCAGCATCACCACGGACAGTGGATGGTGCGGCACTACCGCAGCGTCATCGAGAAGGCGGCCCGGTATGGCATCATGCTGGATGTTCACGAACCGATAAAGCCGACGGGCATCAGCCGCACCTGGCCGAACATGATGACGCGTGAGGGCGTTCGGGGGATGGAGTACAACGCGTGGAGCCCGGGCAACCCACCTGCGCACACGACGATACTCCCCTTTACGCGAATGCTCGCCGGCCCCGCCGATTACACGCCGGGCATTTTCGATATCATGTTCGAACAGTATCAGGAGCAGTACCGGGTATACACGACGCTCGCAAAGCAGCTCGCCCTCTACGTCGTGCTCTACAGCCCCTTGCAGATGGCGGCCGACCTGCCGGAGAATTACGAGGGTCACCCCGCCTTCGGGTTCGTGCGTGAGGTCCCCGTCGACTGGGACGAGACACGCGTGCTGCACGCGGAGATAGGCGATTATGTTACCATTGCGCGGCGAAGCGGCGAGGCCTGGTATATCGGCAGCATCACGGACGAGAATCCGCGCATTCTCGAAACACAGCTCTCGTTCCTCGAAGCGGGCAAGCGCTACAAAGCAACGTTCTATATGGATACTCCGTACAGTCACTGGGAGACGACCCCTACCCTCATTGACATAACCGATTATATTGTAGATATGGAAACGCAGTTGCAGATCAGGCTCGCCCCCGGCGGCGGTCAGGCGATCAGCATAACGCCGGTGCAGGAGTAGGCTGCGGGAATATTCGAGAAGAAATCGAAATGTTTTGTGACCGCATCGGGACCGCCGGGAAACTGTGAGGTATTATCAGAATGAACCGCGATACGACAAGAAGGGAATTCGTCAAGTCCTGTTTTTGGCTCACCGCCTCGGGATTTGTTGTGTCACTCTATCC
Source organism: uncultured bacterium (assembly GCA_965369375.1). Taxonomy (GTDB): domain Bacteria; phylum Krumholzibacteriota; class Krumholzibacteriia; order Krumholzibacteriales; family Krumholzibacteriaceae; genus CBDUQN01. Next base: position 20,727 of record CBDUQN010000042.1, read on the forward strand.
GTTTGCTGCGCGGTCACGGCCGGGCGGAACGCAGGATAATCTCGAAGTCGCCAAGGCGGCGAAGGTAGCTCCCGGCTTCGAACCCGCTTACCTGAAGCTGCATAGAACAGGCGAGCTCAAAGATCGGGGCGAGAAGCTCTGGAAGATCATGGAGAGTTGCGAGCTCTGTCCCCGCAGGTGCCGGGTGAACAGGCTCGAGGGAACCGAGGGCTTCTGCAGAGCCTCGGCCCAGCTCGAGATATCTTCGTTCCATCCACACTTCGGCGAGGAGAAGCCGCTTGTCGGAAGCGGCGGTTCGGGGACGATTTTCTTTACGAACTGCGGGCTCAGGTGCGTATTCTGCATCAATTGGGAGATAAACCTTGCGGGTAAGGGGCGCGAGCGGAGTATCGAGGATCTGGCGAATATGATGCTCAAGCTCCAGGAGATCGGGTGCCACAATATAAATGTCGTAACACCGACGCACTATGTACCGCATATCGTGCTCGCAATCGATATGGCCGCGGCCCGCGGACTGCGGTTACCGATCGTCTACAATACGTGCGGGGCGGAGCTTGTCGAGATCTTAAAGGCGCTGGATGGCGTCATTGACATTTATCTGCCCGATTTCAAGTATGCCGACGGCGAGATGGCGGCCAAATATTCGTCGGGGGCAAAGGACTATCCCGCGCTCACTAAGGCGGCGCTGATCGAGATGCACCGTCAAGTCGGCGTGGCGAAGCCTGCGGAGAACGGACTCATCTACCGGGGACTCATGATTCGTCATCTCGTTATGCCGAACGATGTCGGCGGGACGGTAGAGGTGATCGATTGGATAGCAGAGAACCTGCCCAAGGATACATACGTCAACATCATGTCTCAATACCGGCCGATGCACAAAGCGTTTGATTATCCGGAGATCTCGAGACGCATCACTAAAGAGGAGTACCGCGAAGCCATCGAGGCTGCCGAGGCGGCTGGCCTTACGAACCTCGACCTGCAGGGATCGCCTCGTTGATATGCGCTGAGAGCGGAATAATCGGCGCTACGCAAACCGCCCACACGAGCATCTTGACAAGGGGCCGAAATGTCTATATATTTATGTGAGTGAATACTCACACACATTAATAAGGGAAACCGGCACGTGACAACGTTTACGGACAGGCAAAAGGAAATCATCAAAGCATCGGTTGAATTGATCGCTGAAAAGGGAATCCAGCAAATGACCATTAAAAATTTAGCCAAAAAAATTGGTCTGGCTGAAGGCGCCCTTTACCGCCATTTTGAAAGAAAGGTTGATATTCTTCTCGGCATCCTGGCCATGTTTCAGGAAAATAAAAGCGCTGCTTTAGAAAAGATGCAATCTTCCGATGAGATGGATGCCCTGGCTAATCTACAAATATTATTTATGGAACGTTTTGCCCAGTTTGCGGCAAATCCGGCTATAGCGGCGGTGGTCTTTTCGGAAGAAATTTTCCAGAACGATAAACGGTTATCGGATAAAGTTTTTTTGATCATGCAGGAGAGCCAGGGCATTGTGCGCCGTGTGATTGAAAGTGGCCAGCAAACAGGTCAGGTGCGCACGGACATTCCAGCAAAACAATTATCCATCCTTATCACCGGCGGTTTGCGGTTGATTGTCACCCAATGGCGGCTTTCCGGTTTTGCCTTTGATCTGCAGGTAGAAGGGGAAAAACTGTGGCAGTCCATTAAGTGGATGATAGAAAAATAGAATTTTTTATAGATAGAAAAAATTTAAATAGACAGAGTAACGGGATGAACCGAAAAAACAGATTAAAAGAATGCAGCTGTCCCGACACGCTGTTAATAAAAAGGGAATAAAATGCAAAAATTATTAAATAAAATCACCAAATATCCTTGGGTGGTTCTGGTTGTTACGGTAGCTATTTCGGCTGTCTTTTTTAAGGTCATGAAAACCAACTCTCGAATGGAAACCGACCTGGATAAATACATGCCCCAGGACCATCCGGCCTTTGTCTACAGCGACCAGGCCGAAGAATGGTTTGGTATCAACGATGGAATCATCATTGCTGTTGAGCATAAAGACGGCATTTATAATACGGGTACCATCCAAAAGGTAAAAGACCTGACTAGAGCCCTGCAAAAGATGGATGAAATCAACAAGGATGATGTCACATCACTTTATACGGCAGATAATATCATCGGCACGGAAGATGGCATGGATGTGAGAGCCTTTTTTAAGCGAGTGCCGAACACGGAAGAAAAACTAAAGGACATGCAGCAAAAGGTACGCGATAACGATATGGTCTTTGGCCGGCTGGTTTCAGATGATGAAACGGTAACTGTGATAATTGCCGAAATCGGGGACGATGTTTTTTCACAGGAATTCTACCATCGAATCCTGGAATTGGCCGATTCCTACGAAGGGCCGGAAATTCTGCACGTGGCCGGGCGCCCCATCGTTGAAGGGACCATGGCTTTGTTGGGACCTGCGGATATGAAACGAATGGTGCCGATTGTGATGGTAGTGATTATCCTGGTGCTTCTGTGGGTAATGCGCAGTGTTAAGAATACGATTTTTACGCTTTTGGTGGTTCTGTTCAGCGTGGTGTGGGCATTTGGACTGCTGGCTGCGGTGGACCTGCCCATCTATGCCGTCTCGACCATGATGCCGATAATGCTGATTGCCATAGGAGTGGCGGATGGGATTCACCTTTACAGTCATCTTGACTTATTTTTGCTTGCACATCCCCAGGCAACTAGAAGAGAAGCGGTGCTGGATATGCTTGCCGGGATGTGGAAACCGGTAGTGATGACGTCTGTGACCACCGCGGTGGGATTTATTTCTCTGATAACCTCGCAGGTCTATCCCATAAAATATTTCGGGATTTTCACCGCCTTCGGCGTGATGATGGCCATGGTCTTTTCACTGACGCTGATTCCGGCCGGTATTTTAATCTTTGGTTTGCCTAAACGCAAAAAAGCTAAAACAAATGATGCTAAAGGCGATTCAAACCTAGCCTACAAATTCGCTGAAGTGGTGGTAAAATATAAATATGTAACCATCATAGCCACTATCTTGATTATTGTTGTTTCCATTGTGGGAATCGGTAAAGTGTGGATTAATTCCAGCTTTCTGGAAAAATTTGAGAAGGATAGTGACATTGTCCAGACGGATAATTTCATCAATGCCCATTTTGGCGGCACCAGCACACTGAATGTTATTTTGCAAGGCACGGACGAAAATACTTTTAAGAAGCCGCCGGTATTAAAGATTATCGATAACATCCAGAACGAAGCAGAAAAACTGGCACTGGTCGGAAATTCGTTTTCATTGGTGGATTATCTAAAGCGCATGAATAAAGTAATGCACGCGGATAGCGCCGAATTCGACACTATTCCCGAATCCCAGGATCTGGTGGCCCAGTATTTACTGCTTTACGAGATGTCCGGCGATCCGGAAAATTTATGGAAAGTTGTGGACTATAAATACAACACGGCGAACCTGACGCTGCAATTAAAGAGTGATAATTCCAAAGCCATTAATGCTGCCATCGCGGTGGTGGAAACTTTTGAAAAGGAATTAGCGGCGGAAAATATTGAAATCAAATACGCCGGTTCTGGTTACAAAGGACTGGTGTTCACCGATTTAATTCTGCAGGGGCAGATTTTGAGCCTGCTCATGTCCCTGGTAATTATCGTGGTGCTGTTGTCCATTATGTTTAAAAAAGTGTCCATCGGATTCATTGGCGCCGTTCCAATTGCGGTCACAGCAGCCATCAGCTTTGGGATGATGGGATTGTTCAAGATCCCGCTCAGTACGACTACGGCGCTGGTCTCCAGTATTGCCATCGGAATTGGGATCGATTATGCGGTACATTTTATTGAACGCTATAAAATTTACGCGCTGCAAACCGGTGATAAATTCAAGACGATTCGTCGAACGATGCACCATTCCGGCCGAGCGATCATCTTTAACGCTATTGTGGTGATTGCCGGATTCCTGGTGATGCTGGCATCTGTGTTCCCGCCGAACCGCTCGCTCGGCGCACTGGTGTCCCTTAACATGTTCACCAGTTTTGCTGGTACGGTAACGATCATGTTTATTTTACTGTATGTAACCAATATTTATTTCAAGAAGAATTAATAGAGTTACACAATAATGAAAATAACTGGAATAATACGTGTGAATTTGAAGCAGTTGAATTTATTAATGTTCCTGCTACTGCTTGGATATCCGCTAATTGAAAGCAAGGCACATTCAGACGTTTTTTCTTCTATCACCTTAAACGGAGACGATGGAGGATTATCCTATGGAAAGGAATGGAAAAGCAGTTCCCTGAAGGATGAAGTTAATCTTGCGCTTTGCGTCGATTCCGATAAGCAAAACTTGCCGAAACCGCTGGTTGCGAAACTGGATTCGAATAACTATTCCCCGGATTCTCTGGGAGTGACGTTTATTTTAAATACCATTGCAACCGGAATTCCCGACTTTATCATCCGCAACAGTGTTAAAAAGAATGCAGAAACGTCTGCGAATATTGCCTATGTTCCGGATCGGAAAATATTGCTCGTCAGGAAATGGAATTTGATAGATGACGATATAAATGTTTTGCTTATGAATGCTTCAAGCAAAATTATTCAGAAACATTACGGAAAAATGACGAGAGATTTTATTAATCAATTTAAAAAATAACTCGAAGAGTCAATTAAAAAAGGAGAATTAAAATGACTATCAAAAGACTTCGAATCGTACTCACAACGCTGATTTTAACTTTGGCCGTTTTTTCCTTTGCCGAGGAAATGCCAACAGGCCTGCAGATTATCCAGAATGTATACGACCGTCCGGAAGGTGATGATATGCAGTCCGAATTGACGATGACGCTAACCAATTCCCGTGGTGATGCACGGGTGCGCGAGATTAAGCAGTTCATCAAAGATATGGGCAAAGTGGAAAAGAAAATCATGTTTTTTCAATCACCTGCTGATGTGCGAAACACTTCGTTTATGAACTGGAGTTATGCCGAAAAAGGAAAAGATGACGACCAGTGGATTTATCTACCGGCGCTGAAAAAAGTAAAGCGCATTTCCAGCGACAGCAAAAGTGATTATTTTATGGGTTCGGATTTCACCTATGATGATTTAGGCGACCGTCATCCAAGTGACGATACGCATAAAATATTACGTGAGGAAGAATTGAACGGTGAAGACTGCTATGTGGTTGAAAGCACGCCCAAAGATGAAGAGTATATGTATTCCAAAACTATAAGTTGGATTATCAAAGACAAATGGATTGGACTGAAAAAAGAATTTTACGACCAAGACGAAGAACACTTGAAGACATTAATCGTTAAAAAATTTAGTAAAATAAGCGGCTATTGGATCATCAGTGAATCGGAAATGAAAAATGTGCAGAAGATCCATACCACGAATATGAGTTTGAAAAATATTAAAATTGATACAGGCATTGCAGACAATAAACTTACGGAACGCATGATGAAGCGGGGTCTGTGATAAAAAAAGCAATAATTTTCAGTCCTGCATTATTTTTATTTTTGTTGTTTAATATTTCAGACAGCCGGGCGCAATCATTGGAATTAACCGGCTATGTGCGCCACTATACCGGCGTATTGCTGCAGGGCGATAACGATTATGCCATTATACAGAACACGCTGGATCTTAATTTTGAACACAGCCGCGACGTGGTCGCTTTCAAGGCCAATCCGTATATGTACCATTTTTACGATAGCAGGTTGGAAATTGATCTGCGCGAGGCCTACTTGGATATCTTTTTTGAATCCATGGACATCCGCATCGGCAAGCAGCAGATTATCTGGGGCAAGGCCGATGGTGTATTCATCACGGATATTGTTTCCCCGAAAGATCTGCGTGAATTCTTGCTGCCCGATTTCAACGAAATTCGCCTTGGAGTCACCGCGGTAAAATTTGACTATTACCTTGGTGATAATACGTTTGAACTTGTGTGGCTGCCGGTTTTTACGCCAACACGCATGCCTGCCGAGGGTTCAATCTGGTTTCCGAAACTGGACTTGCCAAT
>CBDUQN010000043.1:0-25208 GCA_965369375.1 uncultured bacterium
ACGTTTATTTAAGACGTTCGAGACGCTTGTTAAAACATTTATAAGACGTTTATTTCTATTGAAATATGAATCCATATATGGTACAATGATACTCTAATTAGCTTGTTAGGCGGTGGCCCAATCTAAATCAGCAGCTCTGCGCAAGCAATAGTGAGAGGGTTTGTTTTTTTCTAAATTAGGGACCATCAACCACCAAGAAAGGTTGGTAAACCATGAAGAAGGGATTACTCCTACTTCTGCCCGTTCTGGCCCTGATGCTGACCGGTTCGGCCTGGGCCTGCCACTTCACCGAATGTGGCGGCATGGCCGACTGCGAAGTCTGGTCCATGAGCGCGATGATCCATCACGGCGAAGAATCGGCATTCGATGTTCACTGGGAAATCGAGTTGCTCGAAAACGGTGTCACCCAGGTGTACTACAACAGTGGAACGATACCGGTTTCGGGTATGCAGTACGATTACTCGTCCGTCGGCGCCTCCGGTGACTGGGGAGGGCTCGAGCTCTGCGACAACTACGTCGCGAGGGGCCGCATCTATTTCACGTGGGGAACGCTCGAAGAATGCATCTTCGAGAAATCGTTCCCCTGTGACTGCCCGAACGGCGGCGGCGGCTGCGGAACCCCGGGTTTCTGGAAGAACCGTCCCGAGGAATGGGGACTTCCACCTGCAGGTTTAGAAATCGGTTGCGCGGGGTCGATGTGGACGTCCGCCCAGCTCGAGATGATCTTCGGCTGGCCCAAGAGCGGCGCCATCAAGAAGGGTGGCAGCGATGTGAGAGTCATCGTTCTCCATCACCTCATCGCCGCCAAGTTCAACGTGATGCACGGCCGCAACGATTGGATCGTTCCCTATATCGTAGCCGGCGATGATTGGATCTGCCTCGTAGGCTTCGGGATCGGCATGGACGGCAAGATAACCGGACCCAAACCGACCGGCGATGTCAGAACGATCGGCCTGAACATCAAGGATGTCCTGGTCGAATACAACGAGGACTACAGCGACTGCCCGGAAGATGGTGCCACGTTTATGCCCAGCTTCAGCCGCGGCACATTCGATGACGGCAGCAATGAGAGCAGGTCGTGGGGAGCCATCAAGGAGATTTACAAATAATCCTTCTTGAAATGAGCTCTGTCTCCGGCGGTCTTCCGGCCGCCGGAATTGAGAATTGTATGTTCACATGAAGGATCGACATCCCTTCATAGTGCAAAAAGAGGGAGCATCCATTGGGATGCTCCCTCGACTTTTATATCACCGCGCGCTAATTGTCGCCCACCTTATCCCTGAAATTACCGAGACGGCATAAAATTACAAGGGATCAAACCCGTCCCAGGGCCTGATCGAGATCGGCGATCACCTCGTCGACACTCTCGATCCCGACAGAAATTCTCACGAGCCCATCGGTTATCATGGCTTTTTTTCGGGCCTCCGCTCCCATCGAGGCGTGGGTCATCGATGCGGGATGCTGGATCAGTGTCTCGACACCGCCGAGACTCACGGCGAGCACGCACAGCTCGAGCGAGTTCATGAACGTCTTGCCGGCCTCGAGCCCCCCAGCGAGCTCGAAGCTTATCATGCCGCCGGGACCCTTCATCTGCCGTTTCGCGGTCTCATGCTGCGGGTGAGAGGGAAACCACGGGAAATGGACACGATCGACCTTCGGATGATCTTCGAGAAAATGGGCGACCTTTTCAGCGCTTCTGCAGTGGCATTCCATCCGAATTGCCAGCGTCTTGATACCGCGTGATACGAGGAAGGAATTGAACGGATCGATTACGCCGCCGATCTGGTTCAGTACCTTCCTGAATGCCTGGTAATCATCCTCGCTCTTTACAACTATCATTCCCGCCACAACATCGGCATGGCCGTTGAGGAACTTTGTCATGGAATGAACGACGACATCCGCGCCGAGGACGAGGGGCTGCTGAAGGATGGGGCTCATGAAGGTGTTGTCGACAACGAGCCTCGCGCCGTGCCCGTGAGCGATTTCCGCCACTTTTTCGAGATCGGTGACAACGAGTGTCGGATTACCCGGCGTTTCTATGAATATCACCTTCGTCCCGGGCTCCAGAGCGTTCTTGACTTCATCGAGATTGCTTGTATCGACAAATGTCGTTTTCACGCCGAACCTGGACAGAACCGTCGCGAGGAGCGTGTTGGTCGGACCATAGACCGACTCGCTGCATACGACATGATCCCCCGCGCCGAGCAGCGCGGCGAATGCCGTGTGTATCGCAGCCATCCCGGAACCGCACGCGAGTCCCTTGTGACCTTCCTCGAGTATTGCAACGGTATTTTCGAGCGATTCGATCGTGGGATTCGCCATGCGGGTATATATATACCCTTTGCGTTTTCCGGCGAAGAGATCGGCCCCGTGGTCCACATCCCTGAATGAAAAGGTAGAGGTCTGATATATGGGAGTAACCACCGTTCCCGTTTCGTCCGGTATCAAGCTTGCATGTATACATTGAGTTTCCTGATGGCGCTTGCGAATATCCTTCATACACACTCTCCTTTTGTCTCGATGAATGCTTCTATGCAGTATAATCGATTTCCAGCGATCACTGGTAGCCGCATTACCGGCAGGGCAATGCCTCCGCCGCTAGTGATCACAGATATTCTCGCCGGTTACGATGTTTCCGGCAAGATACGACATGACTATTGTTTCCGGCACGTCATGCGCAGCGCCGACAACCACCTCGATGCCGTTATCCTTGAAGAGAGACTGCGCGCGCATCCCCATACCGCAGGCAATCACCACATCCGCGCCCTTTTCCTTGAGCCATACGGGAAGAAGACCGGGCTCATGCTGTGGCGCATCGATACGTTCATGGGCAATGATCTTCCCGCATCCCGGATCGACCTCGAAAAGCGCGAAGTGTTCGCAGTGCCCGAAGTGTCTGCTTATCATGCCGTCAGCCAGCGGTATGGCGATTTTCATTCTTTTTGAATTCTCTTTCATAACCTCCTCCTTTACGTTCTCGTCGAGCGCGAGTATCGGTGCGACAACCTGCGCTAATATCTTTCCCGTTTCGGTTTCGGGAAAGCCCAGCACATACGGTTTGCCCTCATCACAGGCGGTAACAATTCCGGGATCTACGGGAACCCTTCCAAGGAACGGGACCTCCATTTCCCGTGCCATATCCTCTCCGCCACCGCTCTTGAAAATATCGGTTTTCTGCTTGCAGCTCGGACATACGAAACCGCTCATGTTTTCGATGACCCCGATGACGGGGAGAGAGAGCTGCCGGCAGAAGTTGATACATTTTCTCACATCGATGAGCGCGATATCCTGCGGAGTCGTTACAATAACCGCCCCATCGGCGTCAGGGATTAGCTGTGCGATGGTCAGCGGTTCATCGCCCGTCCCCGGTGGACAATCGACAACGAGGTAATCGAGCTCTCCCCACTCGACGTCGCCGAGAAATTGCTTTATCACACCGATTTTCATCGGGCCGCGCCAGATCACCGCATCATCGACGCTCCGTAGCAAAAATCCAATGGACATGATGCGCAGATTTTCTCCAATGGCGAAGGGACGGATCGATTCCCCCGTCACCTGCACGGTCATCCCTTCTACACCGAGAAGCCTCGGGATGCTCGGTCCATGCACGTCGATATCGAGCAGACCGACCTTTTTCCCCGCCACCGAGAGAGCCGTTGCGAGATTGACGGCAATGGTGCTTTTGCCGACGCCTCCCTTCCCGGAAAGCACGAGCACCTTGTGCCGTATTGTCTTCATCCGCTCAGTGACCTTCTCGTCTTCGAATTTCACTATCAGTTACCCCCTTGTTCCAGGTGTGTTCTGATCACGCTCCATACATTCTCTATATCCTCTTTCGCAGCGCCGTCACCTGCTTCGACGACGCTTGTCCCCGCAATTTGCGCTTCGGTTACCCGCGTATCGTATCTCACCCTTCCGCATAGAATAAGCCCGCCCTCCTTCGCCACTTCCTCGATCGAACGGGTCATTGCCACGTTGATATCATACTTGTTGACGACAACTGCCGTCTCGATTCCAAAATGACGGGTAAGCGCTACGACCCTGCCCAGATCGTGGATGCCCGATACCGTCGGCTCGGTAACGACGAGAACAAGATCCGCCCCGGTGATAGAGGCGATTACGGGGCATCCGATCCCGGGGGATCCGTCTATCAGGACGAGATCCGTCTTCGTCTCTTGTGCAATTTTCTTCGCTTCTTTGCGCACGAGGGTAACGAGCTTTCCGGAATTCTCGGCGCCGGCTTTGAGACGCGCATGGACCATCGGGCCGAGGCGCGTCTTCGAAACATACCATTCTCCGTTATCGACGTCTTCGAAGGTAATCGCCTTTTCGGGACAGAAGTGTGCGCAGACACCGCAGCCCTCACACGCGGATGCATCGACAGAGAAAAGGGGAGCTGTTTCATGGCCCTGTTCAGTCGTATCTGCGGCGCCCCGTCCCTGGATATCGCGACCGGCGGAACCACCGATCATCGAGATTGCATTGAATCGGCACAGCACCCAGCACTTCCCGCATCCACTACACTTATCGAAATTAATTGCGGCAACCTTCCCGCCGCTGAAAGGCATTGTTCTATCGATCATCGGTCCGAACAGCAGGTGAAGATCCGCCGCGTCCACGTCGCAATCGGCTGTTACCACTTTGCCGGCCAGGGCGGCGAGTGAGGCCACAATACTCGTCTTTCCCGTCCCCCCCTTACCGCTGATGACTACGAGCTCCTTCACGCTATCCCTCCGAATACGTACTCTCAAAAGCCGACTGCTTCAGCGCAGAGCGGCATGCACAAGAACCGGCCAGATAGGATCGATGGGAAGATCATGCGGTCCTTATAGTTTTTTGTTTCTCCATCAGTCTCATGAGGAGCGCATGGATTATTTCGTGATAATCCGGAATTTCATCGACGATGATACCGCCCCTCGAATACACTTCCGCCACCCGCCTGTCGTCGGGTATCTCGGTGAGAATTTCCAGTGATTCATTCTCACAAAAGTTCTTCACCCTCCCATCCCCGAGACCCACACGATTTATAACGATTCCCATCTCGAGACCGAGCTCGCGAAAGGCCTCCACGGCGATCGCCAGATCGTTGAGGCCGAAGGGCGTCGGTTCGGCCACGAGGAGAACATAGTCGACATCACGAACCGACTCGACGACGGGGCAGGATGCGCCTGGCGGAGCATCGATAACACGCAGGCCGGAGCCGGGCATCGTATCTCTGATCTTCCGGATGACCGGCGTCGGCATTGCCTCACTCACATCGAGCACACCCTGAACGACCTTGACGCGCCCCATTCCATCGGCCGATGCACCATGCAGGGAGATCCCAGTTTCGACCTTCCCTACCCTCCGCTCTGATTCCGTTATCGCGCCTTCCGGACAAACGAGCGTGCATCCGCCGCATCCATGGCAGAGCTCGGGAAATGTCAGAACGATATCTTTGATCACAACGATAGCCTTGAACCGGCAAATGCTCCCGCATTCGCCGCAGGATGAACACAGCGACTCATTCACGGTTGGTACGGGCACCGTCACAACCTCACTCGTAGAAATGTCCGGATCGAGAAAGAGATGTCCGTTCGGCGCCTCGACATCACAATCGACATACGTAACATCGATGCCTGCTCTCGCAGCAACTATTGCAAGATTGACCGCAACGGTGGTCTTGCCCGTTCCTCCCTTTCCGCTTGCAATCGCTAAGAGCATGTTCTTTTCCAGAATCCGGTTCGTGAACAGGGCCGGATCAGAGTGGCTTGCGCTATTCATTGCTCGCTACTGAGCTTTCTCACCAAGGCTTTGCCACAGCTGGGGCACTCCCCGTCGGAGCAGGGAATTCCCCACTTGTGTGACGTCGTCCAACCACAAACCGGGCAAACACACTCACCGACAACGGATTCTCGCTGTTTCCGGCGGCGTCCGCCTCCAGCACCGCCACCTCTTCCCTGCCCAGCGGCGCTCCCTCGGCGCTTTCCACCCCCGGATGGGCCGAGTCCCTTTCCGGTCCCAGCCCCCCCTCCGGCCGGCCCTGTCCCGTCTCTATTCGGCATACGATCCCCTTTCACATTATTTATTTTCACTACGGGATTCTTTTATAAGCGCACCGAGCCGCTCCTTCACATCCGCGATGCTCTGCTCGAGAAAGGCGGCATGCTCACGCAACGCCTCGATCTCTTGATCGGATGTCATAGGACCGGCGGCGGGCGGCATGTAGCCCCACCAGCCGCGTCCCTGCATCCCATCGGGGAACCCCGTTTCATGATACCAATGCCGCCGGCCGCCGTAGCGCCCCCGGCCACCGAATCCGCGACGTGCGAAACCTCCACGGCCGCCAGCCGAACTCATATACCCCGCCGAATCATACCCGGCGCAGTATCCGGCCGCCCTGCCGGTCATGGGTCCCCTACCCATTGGTCCTGTTCTATCTCCACCCGGCATTTTCAGCACCTCCTCTTGTTACGCGTGTTACATCGCACACTGTTGCTGATGCGATATGTCCATCATGTCCAATGGCCCTCCACATCCGCTCCATCGGTTGCTTTCAACGTGCCACTTTTATATGAATCAACGGCATCTTTCACGCTACCCGAAGCTCCTATCACCACTTCGATGCCCGCCGCCTTTAATGTTCTGAAGGCATTCGGCCCGCAATGCCCCGTGATAAGAACCTCCACCCCTTCACGGGAAACGGTTTCAGCGGCCTGCACGCCGGCTCCCTGCACAGCATCGGCAGCCATCTTGTTATCGATCACTTTGTAGTCCTCGGTATCCGTATCGACGACAACGAAGTATCGTGCCCTGCCGAATCGCAGATCGATGGGGCTATTCAGAGCCTCTCCCGATGACGTTACAGCTATTTTCACTATTCATCCTCCTTTTCATCATGTTTCACTCTATTTCCCATCCACATCCCCATTCCGGTTTCTCGATTCTCAAAACCATGACGATTCCTCCGGCGCCCTCCTGCAGGGAGGCCTCCGGTCACCCTTTTCGCTCCGTGACAGCGGCGCCGCATCTGCATCTTGCAGCCCGGCATTACAAAACGTGGGCTCATCAAATTGCCATCCTTGAACGCATTCAGTACCTCGTTTGCTTCCCCGCTGACCCACGGAATGAGCTCGATGCCGGCGCTCTCGATCAGTGCCGCCGTCGAATTCGATACCGCCCCACAGATGAGAAGATCGACTCCTTGACTTCTCAGCCTCTGAACACGGAGGGAAGGGTATACATCGGTCATGCCGATTTCTATCCTCCCCGTTTCGTTTCCATTCTCGAGGTCTATCAAGAGCGCCCGAGTCGCCACGTCGAACACGGGGGATATTCGTGAATTCCATACAGTAATTGCCACTTTCATTGCATATTCACTCCGATGTTTACAATGGCACATCCCGTGCCACATCGAAAATCATAGCGAAGTAAAATGATAACTCAATTTATTGCAAGTGATTAAAACATTAGTTGAGCGAAGCGGCGAAGAGAATGGCATCTATACAATTGCATCTATGAAACGATACCGGCGTCAATCATAATAGCAGGTATGCAAATATACTAAATCGCCCATTCGAGAAATTCCATGGGCAATTATTGTGCATTGCCTGATTACACAATAAAAATCAACCGCTTATGAACCGGATCGTCTGTTTCTCCCGTCGATCGCCGGGAGTTCTATTCCGAGCCGCTTTATCTTTCTCCACAAGGTCGACTTGTGCATACCGAGCTCGAGCGCCGTCGATTGACGGTTCCAGTTGTTTCGCCTGAGCGCCTCCCTGATGAAACGGCCCTCGAGCTCGTCGAGACTCTTGGCCGCCACACCATCCGGCTCCTCTTCGCTTGGGCGCATATGGCTTGGCAAGTGCTTCATACCTATAACACTGCCGCGGCAGAGAACGAAGGCGTGCTCGATGATGTTCTCGAGCTCCCGTACGTTGCCGGGAAAGTCATGCGTCATGAGAAGCGCCATCACCTCAGGCTGGACGCCGGAGATATTCTTCGACCTCAGCCGGTTGAAATGCCTGATGAAATGATCCGTGAGGAGAGGAATGTCATCGCGCCTCTCACGGAGCGGTGGAATGACGAGGCGCACGACATTTATACGGTAGAAAAGATCCTGGCGGAATTCGCCGCCTCTTACGAGCTGGTCGAGTTCCCTGTTGGTGGCGGTTATCACACGGACGTCTGCCTTCATCGATTCAGTGGCGCCGAGCGGTTCGAAGACACGTTCCTGCAGAACCCGGAGCAGGCGAACCTGCATCGCGGGCGAAATGTCACCGATCTCATCGAGAAAGATCGTGCCCCCCCCGGCAAGCGAGAAACGTCCCGGCTTGTCGCGGCGGGCGTCGGTGAAGGCACCTGCTTTGTATCCGAAGAGTTCCGCCTCGAGGAGCGTGTCGGGCAGGGCGCCGCAGTTGACGGTTACCATCGGACCCTCACAGCGCGGGCTCAAGTCGTGAATCGCTCTCGCAAACAATTCCTTCCCCGTTCCGCTTTCGCCCTCAATGAGAACGGTGCTTTCACTCACCGCCACCTCGGGCAGGATATCGAAAAGCCGCTGCATCCCGTGATTCTTACTGATGATGTCTGCGAAGGTGTGCCGGCTCGAAAGCTCCTTTCGCAGCTCCTCAACCACGGTCAGATCACGGAACGTCTCCACACCACCCACAACGAGACCGTCCTTGTCACGGAGTAGCGCCGTCGATACGCTCACCGGCATCGGCTCGCCGTTCGCCCGAACGATAACCACTTCCTTGTTTACGATCGGATCTCCCGACTCCATGGTTCTGCGCAAAACGCACGCACTCTCACAGACCGTTGCCTTAAACACCTCGGCGCAGATCTTTCCGACAGCTTCTTCCCGCGACATGCCCGTAATTTTCTCGGCTGCAGCGTTGAACGAGGTGATACGCCAATTCAGATCAACAGTGAAAACGCCGTCCGCTATACTGTCGAGTATGATGTCTGTGTTGGAAGACATGGATTATAAAAACTCCGAAAAAGATTCTTTTTTACTTCGTTCTCAAAAGACCGTATCTTACTTATAGGAAGCTGCAACGCTCTCAATCATTCCCCACCACTCAAAATACAGCGGTGGCTTCGCCGGACGCTTACTAAAATACTCGCCCGCCGGTGAGCGATCAACAAAAAAGCGTTGCACAATTGCTACGATATCGCGAAAGGAGGGATTCCGATGAGCACCCGAGCGTATTGTGCCGTGCAGGGAAGATTTGAAGCGGGTACTCGAACGTGCTGCGCTGCGCGAGGCAAAACGCGGGAGCAGGTTATCATCACTGTGGTTACTATCCTGATCCTGTTGTGCGTTGCAAGCGGCCCCGCACATTCAGCCGAAACGGACGAAATAGAGCTAAAAACCAAGATTAGCTCTGCGACCGTTTACAGCAGAGAGGCCCAGATAACTCGGCGCGGTGAGATCGAGGTTAAACGCGGACACTGCCGTATCATCTGCGAGGATCTCCCGCAAAAATTTGTAGAGACATCGCTGCTCGTCGAGGGGAGTGGAAGCGCAAAGGCCCGCATCATCGGCATCGATCTGATCAGGCGTGAAAAACCCATGGTGAAGCCGGAGCGTTACGAAGAGCTCAAGGCACAGCTCAAGGGGGTGAACAGGAAGTATCACAAGCTGGATATCGAGCTCGAAGCGCTCACGATTCGAAAAGAGCTCCTGGACACGATGAAAAAATTCTCTCTCGGCAAGGCGCAGGACGAACTGGCCCGTGAAACCTTCTCGATAGAGGATTGGAAATCGCTCCTCGATTTCTATGAAAAGGAGTATGCCGACACCGAGGAGAAGGCGCGTATGGTGTCCTGGAAGATCGCGGAAATCAGGGAAAAGATCGAGTGGACCAAGAGGGAAATCCGTTCGATGGAGTTCGACGATACGCCGAACCGTGCGGTCGTCATCGATTGCGAGGTCGAATCGGCGGGCGCCATGACGATCGATATCTCGTATATCGTGCCCGATGCCTGGTGGAAACCGGCGTATACCATCCGGTACCTGGAACCGGCCGGCGAGATAGAGCTCACATACAACGCAAAGATCGCCCAGGCGACCGGTGAAGACTGGAAGGACGTATCGGTGCTTCTCTCGACGGCAAAACCGCACATCGGGGCGGCCCCGCCGAAGCTCCCCCCCCAGTATCTGGGCATGCTCGGACAGACGGGAAGGATATTCGGACAGGTCTTCGACTTGAGAACCGGCGAGCCCCTGCCGTATGCGAATGTGGTGCTCGTCGGCACGAAAATGGGAGGCATGACGCTCACGGACGGCACCTACGCAATCCCCAGCGTGCCGGTCGGTACATACACCGCCAAGGCCATGATGATGGGCTACAAGTCCCGTCAACGGGGACCGGTGGCACTCGGGCCGGGCAAGAGCGCGCTGATCAACTTTCAGCTCGAGGCAACGATCGTCGGCGCGACGCAGGAGATCGTCGTCGGAGCCGATTTTCCGGCGCTGGAAGTCAGTGCATCGGATGTTTCACATCGTGTGAAGACCGGGGACGAGCTTCATGCCAGAGGCGGAAGAGGCGGAGAGGTCAGTTACTCAAAATCTGTAAAGATGCGGTCCAAACCGCCGCCACCCCCGATCCCGTACATCGAGGCCGAGGTGACGGCAACGGAATTCGCCGCTAATTTACAAATCAAGAAGCCGGTGGATCTCGAAACCGGCTCGGAGCCGAAGCGTTCCCTCGTAACGAGGGAACGGCTCGCCGGCGACTTGTCTCTCTACGCCGTTCCGAGCCGTTCGGAGCACGTCTACATCGAGGGAACCTTCACGAACACGCTCGACGTGCCCCTGCTTACCGGGCAGTCCGAGGTTTACATAGAGACGAGGCCGAAGGGAACGCTCAACCGTGTCACGAACTTCGTGGGCAGGGAAATGATCGAACCGGTGGCCTCAGGGCAGGAATTCACCGTGCACCTCGGGATCGATCAGAACTTCAAGGTCGAATACAAGCTCGAGAGGAAGAAGCAGCTCACCAAATCGGGTAAGAAGCACAAGAAAATCCGCTACCATTACCTGATAACGATCGAGAGCTACAAGAAGGATATCGTTGTCGTGAGGGTGGAAGACCGCATACCCGTCTCCATGATGAAGGAGATCAAAGTTACCGACGAGGAGATCGATCCGGCGCCGGACAAGCGGGAAGAGAACGGCATCATGGGTTGGAAGTTGTCGCTTGCCCCGCGTGAGAAGACGGAAATCAGGATCGCCTACACGATCACGTTTCCAAGCGATATGACGGAAAGCGATGTGATGCCGAAGGAGTAATGCACGCGCGCCGGCCAAACACCGGATCGCTCTTGACGGATTCAAACAGACCACGTGATTCAGTACCCTATCGCGCACCCGTCCTTGCGTGATTCGGATGCGCCGATCAGGCAGTCGTTCTCGTGATCCCACCAGATGCCCTGGTAGCCGCCGAATCCGCCGGCGGCCTTGACGAGCCGGTGCCCCCTCTCCATCAGCTCCCTGATCACCTCGGGCGGCACTCCCGCCTCGTACGCCACACGGCCGCCGTCTCGCATGACCTCGCCGGTCGGCTGGGATGAGCCCGAGTGACGCACGCGCGGCGCGTCTCCCGCCTCCTGGACACCCATCCCGAAATCGATGATGTTGCAGAGAACCTGAACGTGCCCCTGCGGCTGCATCGCGCCGCCCATGACGCCGAAGGCGAAAACGGGCCTGCCGTCGCGCGTGACCATCGCCGGGATGATCGTATGAAAGGGCCGCTTGTGGGGCTCGAGTGAATTAGCATGATCGGGGTCGAGATTGAAGAGGGCCCCCCTGTCCTGCAGGCAGAAGCCGAGGCCGTCGGGCACGGGGCCCGATCCGAAGCCCGCGTAATTGCTCTGGATAAGCGAAACGAAATTTCGATCCTTGTCCGCTACGACGAGATAGGTCGTCTCACCCGTTTCGAGCTGAAGATCGCTCACCGGTATCTCCCGCAGCGCCCGTTCGGGATTGATGAGAGCGCGCCGCCGGGCGGCATACTCCTTCGATATGAGCTCTTCGACCGGCATCGTCACGAAATCGGGATCGGCGTAGTAGCGTGCCCTGTCCTCGAATGCGAGCTTCTTCGCCTCTATGAGCAGGTGAAGGTACTCTGCGCTGTTGTGCCCGAAGTCCGACAGATCGTACGCTTCGAGAATATTGAGCATCTGCAGTGCCGCGATCCCCTGGCCGTTCGGCGGCAGCTCCCAGACGCGGTAATCCCGGTACGCCGTGCTGACAGGATCGATCCATGTGGACGAATGGTCCTCGAAATCCCTCAGCCGCAGGTATCCGCCTATCCGCTGCATAAACTTGTCAATGGTACCGGCGATCTCCCCGCGGTAGAAGGCGTCACGTCCCCTTTCGGCAAGGATGCGATATGTTCTGGCGAGATCGGGATTGCGGAAGATCTCACCCTTCTCCGGCGCCCGCCCGTCCGGCAGGTAGGTGTCCGCGAAGTTCGGCTCATTCTTGAGACGCCCCCCGCCGAGAGCCCAATAGTGCGCGATTACCTCCGTGACCGGAAAACCCTGTTCCGCATATTCTATTGCCGGCGCAAGGATCTCTTCCATAGAGAGCCTTCCAAACTTCGCGTGCAGCTCGAACCAACCGTCGACACAGCCCGGCACCGTCTGGGGAAGCACACCGGTGTAGGGAATTCTCTCGTGCCCCTGTTTCTTCACCTCGTCAATCGTGAGGAGATAGGGACTCCGCCCGCTTGCATTGAGGCCGTAGAGCCGTTGTGTCTCGTCATCCCACACGATGGCGAAAAGATCGCCGCCGATGCCGTTGGCGATCGGCTCCATGAGCCCGAGGGCCGCGTTGACCGCAATCGCGGCGTCAACAGCGCTGCCGCCCTTCTTGAGAATGTCGATGCCGATCTGAACGGCAAGGGGCTGGGCCGCGCACACCATTCCCCCACGCGCTATCACTTCGGAGCGTGACGCATCCATTCTTCCGCTGAGGCGGTCGTATGCCGATAGATCCTCAGGAAACATCATCGATGCCATTGAAAAAAGAATAACCGGCAAAATCATAAAGATAACGAAAGCTTTTGCGCGCCTCATGCGCACCTCCTGTTTTATCGGCACTATCCATTCTCATAAATTCGGCTGCTTTCATGAGCGCGTATATCGCCGATCCCTCATTCTTCCCCGTCCAGAGGGCCGACGCCGACGTAGCGCTCGAGCCAATCGTGAAACTCGTTGTACCAGAATATCGAATTCTGCGCGGTGAGCACCCAGTGGTTCTCGTCGGGGAAGTAAATGAGCTTCGCCGACACTCCCTTTGCCCTCAGCATGCCGTACGCTTCGAGGGCGTTGCCGACGGGAACGCGATAATCCTTCTCGCCATGAATGACAAGCGTCGGCGTCACGTAGTTATCCATATGGTGAGCGGGGCTCCACCGGATCACATCCTCCAGATTCGTCCAGGGATCCCCCCCGTAGGCGCGCGATCTGCCGAATGTCCAATCAGATCCGAACTGAACACAGAGATCGAAAACGCCTGCATGGTTGATGATGCATGCAAACCGGTCCGTCCGTGTGCCGATCCAGCTCACGAGGTATCCGCCGTAGCTCCCCCCCGCCACCGCCATCTTCTTCTCATCGATAAATCCTTTTTCGACCATGTAATCGGCCGCCTTCATGACATCGATGAACGGTTTTCTCCCGTGCTCGCCGGTTATCGCGTCCGTATAATCCTGACCGAAGCTCGACGAGCCGTGGAAGTTCACCATCACCGTTACGTAACCCGGTGCGGCGAACAGCTGCGCGTTCCACCGGTAATGGAAGTAATCACCGAATGTGCCGTGCGGTCCGCCGTGAACGAGGATGAGGAGCGGCCAGTTCGCCGAAGCGTCGAATCCCGGCGGATAGAGAACGAACATCTGGACATCGTTGTTTTCGTATCCCTTGAACGTTACATCCTCGACCTCACCGAAATCCACATCGCCGAGAATCTCATCGTTGAACGAGGAGATTTTGGTGAGATCCTTCCCATTGTTGCGGACGATATATACCTCGTTCGGTTCCGAGAGGCTCTGGTGCAGGAAGACGAGCCTCTCCTTCGGCGTCACATCGAGACCGGTGTTGGTCCCCCCGCGGAGGACTTCACTCACCTCGCCGCCGTTGATACTCATCTTGAAAAGTGACCGCATGGCACGGTCCTCTGAGGTGAAATAAACCATTCTGCTCTTGCGATCGACGACCCAGCCGGAAGGTGAGCGGTCAAACGTTTCCGTCAACGTTACCTTCTCCCCCGACGCCCGATCGTACCTCACGAGCCGCACCCGGTCACCGTAGAAACCGAGGATACGCTGCCGGCCGTACAGGATGTATTTGCCGTCGGGTGAATAGTGTGGTGAGAAGTCGTTCGCGGGATTTTCCTCGGTGATGCTTCGGTAGACGCCGGGATTATCGACGGACATGAGAAAGATATCCGTCGTGAGGGAGTCGTACGGCGGTCCGTGCCGCAGCGCGGCAAAGGCAATTTCGCGGCCGTCGGGCGAGATATCGAAATCCTCACCGCCCCACGGCCTCATATGACGATCCAGGCCCGGCGTCAGATTGGTGATCTCTTCCGTTTCGACATCGATCATGAAGAGGTGCTGAACGGTGCCGTCTGTAAGCCAGTGATCCCAGTAACGGTAGAATGTGTCCTCGGTCACCTTGGCCGTAACCTTGTCTTTCTCGCGCTTCTCGAGCTCGGCCCTCATCGAGTCGAATTCGCTCTCATACCCCGGAATCACCTTCGAAATAAAGATGATCCTCCGGCCGTCCGGCATCCATTGGGGGCTCGAGGCGCCGAGCGGCATATCGGTCACGCTCACCGCTTCCCCTCCCCCGACAGGAATTACATGTAGCTGCGATTTCTCCCCCTCGCGTTTCGCGGTGAACGCGATCCTGCTCCCGTCCGGGCTCCACGCCGGTGAACCCTCCGTCGTCTCGCCGGACGTAAAGCGGCGAACGAAGGAACCGTCGGTCGCGATAAGCCAGATATCCC
Source organism: uncultured bacterium (assembly GCA_965369375.1). Classification (GTDB taxonomy): domain Bacteria; phylum Krumholzibacteriota; class Krumholzibacteriia; order Krumholzibacteriales; family Krumholzibacteriaceae; genus CBDUQN01. Next base: position 15,008 of record CBDUQN010000043.1, read on the forward strand.
CCTGGCCCTTGTTTTTCTCGATATCGTACTCAGTGACAACGACCACCGCCAGCTCCCCGCTCGGGGACAGCCTTAGCGAGCCGACGCGCTTCAGGTTCCACAAATCGGTCGCCGTTATCGGATGACGCTCCCCGGCAGCGAGTGAGGCCGAAAGAATCATGGAAACGGCAAGCGAGAAGTAAACACAGCAGATTCTTGCACGTTTATTCAAGTTACCCTCCTTGAAAGATAGATCACGCGGCTTACGACCGTCGTTCGCCGGTACCGGCAAACGATGCCTGATGGTATCAGAACATGGGGAAACGGGCAAGGATTCGGAAATGCGTTAGGAGCCGGCCAGAAACGACTCGGAGCGGCTTCACGGTCAACCGCCCCGAATCGCTGGAACAGCAACAAAAAGAAACGTTGTCTATTCGAACACCGTCTCGTCGATCATGTGGAGCGGTTCCTGTGTGACCATCCTCCACGTCTCGGCGAGATCGTCGCGAATGTATCTGTATACGACCCAATTGGCCGCGGCCTTGAGGTCTCCGCCGCCGAGGAGCACTTCGATCAGCTCCTTCTTCTTCGGGTAATGGAGAAGCGTGACCTTCTCGTCGGTGGGGATATCGGCGAGCTCCTTCGCCATCCCGATCGCCGTATCGAGACCGCCGACCTCGTCGATGAGCCCGTTCTCCTTGGCCTGACGGCCAGTCCACACGCGGCCGTGGGCGAGTTTCTCCGCCTCTTCGAACGTCATGCCGCGGTGTTCCGCAACGTCTTTGAGCCACGCGTTGAAACCGTCCCAATGATTCTCCACGTGACGATCCCACTCCTCCTTGGTGAAATCACGGTAATCGGAGTACATCAGCGCCTTCGGCCCCTTGGTCGCGAAGTCGTGCGTGATCCCGAGCTTGTCGTGGAGTCCGCTCACGTTGAATTTCCCGCTGATCGACCCGATCGAACCGGTGATGGTCATCGGATCGGCGACGATCTTCGTACCGGTATATGCAATGTAGTAACCGCCCGAGCCGGCGACATCAACCATCGAGACGACAACCGGCTTCACCTTCGAAAGCGCCTCGACCTCGTGGCATATCAGATCGCTCGCGAGTCCCTCGCCGCCGGGACTGTCGACACGGAAAATGACGGCGGCGATATCATCATCGAGGCGGGCCCTGCGAAGCTCACCGATGACGGTCTGATGCCCCATCATGACACCGAAGAACGGGTCGATCCTGCTCTTCCTGCCGCCGATCATGCCCTGCGCGTGAATTATCGCGATCTTCTTTTTTCCCTTGAGGCCGAGTTTCTCTGGCTTGATCTTCTCATAGGTGCCCTGCGAGACCCAGCGGAGCTTCTCCTCGTCTTCGAGCTTGAGCATCTCTTCGAGCTCGTCACCGTAGAGGATACCGTCGACGAGACCGAATTCCTTTGCTTCTTCAGCGGTAAACAGGGCGTATTCCATCGCTGCGACGATCTGATCTTCGGTGAGACCGCGATCATTCCCAAGCGCCTCGGTATACATATCCCAGAACTCTTCGAGCAGCCACTCCTTGTTTTCCCTCGATTGCGGGGACATGCTCTCGCGCATGATCATCTCGGCCGCGCTCTTGTAATCTTTTATCTTGTGCATTTGCGGCTTGATCCCGAGCTTTTCGAGTGATCGCTTGATATGAGTCGTCGTGACCGACATGCCGTGGAAGGATACATACGCAGGGGGCGGAATAAATATCGAGTCGCACGCGGCGGCGAGAAAGTATGCCCTGCGGTCGAAATTATCCGAGAAGGCATATACCTTTTTCCCCGCCTTCTGGACCTTCTTGATCGCGCCCCGCATCTCCTGCAGAGATGCCCGCCCCGCTGTGTTGTTGCCCGATATCTTCATTATGACGCCCTCGATACGGTCATCGACGCACGCCTTCTCGAGATTGCACAGTATGCGGGTCAGCGTCTCCGGTTTGTCGCCCATAATCTCAGCCATGATATCGGTGGGCGGGTTGTACTCGAGGATCTCTCCGTAGATATCCACCACGAGCCACGAGTGATCCTTGATCTTCGGTTTCGATTCCATCTTCGAAACCGCGATACCGGCAACAATCGCGAAGATAACGATTATTGCGAGCATGGTGGCAAAAAAGGATCTGAGAAATGCCTTCATTTTTCTACCTCCGTTCCAATTTAAAAAAACGACCTGCTTCTAGGCTGTCCGAATAAATAGTCTTACGAGTGAATGTTGCAAATTGTTACACATTCAATACAAAGCCTGATATGTCACAATGAGCGAGCCACTGGACCCATCATCAAAGTGAACAGCAAAACGGCTGTTTCCCGAGAATGCCCTCTAGCATTCCCCCTTCATCTTCTTTTTCAGATCGAAGAGGTAGAGCATATGCTGCTGCTCCTCCTCTATGAGCCTGCCCATAACCTCTTTCACCGAATCATCGGCGAAACGCGAGAGGCCGCCGAAAAACAGTATCGCATCCTTCTCGAACCGTATCCCCATATCGAGCGCCTCTTCTGGGGACGAAACCATCGACGTGAAACTCTCAGGTGTGATCTTGTCGTAGAGATCGCTGTCGACGAGCGCCTTCATATACGCTTCGGTTTCGCCCGGGTACGATTCCGTATACTGGGCCTTGGAGACGGTGTCACGGATCTCTTGGAACCGCTGGATGTGCTCCTCCTCCCAGTCACGGAGCTTCCCGAAGAGCTCGGCCAGCTCCGCGCTATCCCTGTACTGTTCGGCCGCGAGCGCATAGAAATCCCTGCGCTTCTTCTCCTTCTCGATGCCGATTTCGACTATCTCGGCTGCTGGAAGAATATTCACCATGATCCTGTCTCCTTCCAAATTTTGCTCGCGTAAAAATGCGATAGTAGATACCCACGGGCAAGCCCGTGGCACTCTGCCCTGCGGGCTATTAGAGCAAGACCGACGGGTTGCGCTAGAATGCCGCCACCAATCCACCCACGAGCCTCAACTCCTCATCGGTATCGACGTACGTCACTTCGCCGAGAAGCCTCACGTTGCGGCGCAGCAGGTAGCTGTAGCTCAATGTGCCGGAAAGATAATCGAGGCTCTCGATATCCGAATCACTGAAGTTGCACAGCACGGTTACGAACGAACGCCCCATTTCTCCGTGCACCGACCAGATGGCTTCGACAAAGCCTCCCCTTGTTTTTTTCTTTGCCGGATCGCTCAGCGAATAGTACGGATTGTCGTCTTCACGCTCCAGATACTGAACATTGATCTGGAATAGATCGCGGTAATCGATCGTTCCGTCCACTCCCCAGTAGTAATGCTTGTTTTCCACCGGCTCGCCGCCTTGGAATAATATCGAATTGCAGAGATAGGTAAAGGCGCCGATACGCAGGAATTCAATTTGCTGCGAGAGGCGAAACAGGACATTCTTCCAGTCGTCGGAATCGAACATTCCTGAAACGGCCTCTCCCTTTCCGTTCCCGTTTACGAGCTCGGCCGCTGCATTGAGACCGAAATTGGATCCATACGTCAGCATGAATCCCCGGTCGTACTTCAACGTCGTGGGCGTCGTGCCGACCTTCACCGTGTATATATAGTAATCTTCAAATGTCAAACGAAGCTCCCGCTTAAACAGCGGATCCGAAATCTGAAACTGCCCGACCATGAGATCGAGGTCTATGCCAAAGAAGTTGTTGAAATGCACATACGCATCCTCGATACCCGCCACCTCGCCGCGCTCTGAGAGATAGAAGTAGAAATAGTATCCGATCCATTTGGCGAGATTTCCGCCCGACATGAGCTTGAGCCCATACGGTGTTTTAAAGTCCGTCATGTCGGCTTTATCCCGGTACCGGTAATCGAGATAAGCATCGAACCGCACGGCGAGGGGCAACACCCTTTGCAGCGTCAGGAGATCGTCACCCGTATCGTGGACCGACCGCTTCGGTTCCTCCTTGTCGGGCAGCAAGAATGCATTGCCGGCGAAATCCTCCCCATATCCCTTGAGCCGCGGTGCTGGGGCATGGCATGTCGTGCACGACATCTTGTACTTTCGCGCGAAGGCTGGAATCGCGCTGCAATCACGGGGGAAAACCAGTGCGAATGTCGATACAAATAAAATGATAAGCGCTATTTCACCTACATTCCGTTCAATCCGATCCAATGTGCACCCCTTTTGCCATGTAGCATTATGGTATCAACGCTTCTGAACTCACGATACCGTAGCACAAACATGCCCCTGTCAACAAGTCCAAACACAGCACCGGGAGCCGGGTCGCCGCTCATTACCTCGAAATAGGATTGGAGTTAGCGTAAATAGATAGCAGTGTTACATTCAGTCGACGACCTCGAGCCACGTCTCGGCGCCATTGACCGGTATCGCCTCGGTCTCGTCCCCGGGCACCTCGAGAAAATCGGCGACCGACTTGACGAGGCGCCGGTAGCTCAGCTCAGCTCTGATCGTGACCCTGCCGAGGGGAATCTCATCAGGGAGTGTCCAGGTGTACGTTTCGATCTTCGTTTCCCGTGGTCCGATGCGGTAATCGGGGCCGAGCGAGGCGGTGTTCCACTGTGCAATGGTCCTTCTCCCCTTGGGATCGAAGTACGGCAGGCAGAAAATGCGGTCGCCCTCGGGGAGGGCATCCCGCGCAAGCCCCTTGAAATCGGGATCACCGATCATGATCCCGATATCCTGGTAGGCGAGCTCGTTGCTCGTTATCGTATGTTCCTCTCCCTCGAATCCCTTCGCATCGACCGGCAGGTGGTAGCTCCGCCCTTCGGCATCCTCGGCAACAACGTGCAGCCAGAGCTGACGCTCCTCGGCGGAGCCGGAAGGGACCTTGTGCCCGCACTTGCCGTTGAAGAGCTGAACGGTAATGGTGACCGGGTCTCCCGGCTCGACCTCCCGTTCGTCGGGATGCATCCGAAGCTCTATCGCCCCGCGCACCTTGCCGGGATCATGAGCACCGTGAAAGAGGTGCTGCGCGATATCGGGATGCTCCTCGGTGGCGGTGTTCGCGCTTCTGCCGGGGGCTCTCGGCATATGACAGACCTGACACGGTACCCCCTCATCGGCGTACGGACCCTCCTTCCATTCGAGCTGTGTCGATTTAACCCACACATCGAACGTGGATTTCTCGTTGTGGCACGTCCCGCAGAATTCGGCGGTGCGCATGAATTCGAGATACGCCGTCCCGTGGTGAGGGCTCTCCACACCCTCGCGATTGCCGTATTTCACCCGGCCGGGCTCCACAATATAGTTGTAATTGAATGATGGATCGCCCGTTCTCGCGATAATCGTGTGACAGACCTCGCACGAGACCGCCTCATTCGCCCTGCTTCCCTCCTCGGGTCTCGGCGGCGGCACATCGCCCGCGAGAAAGGAAATCGGCGCATGGCAGCCGTTGCACCCCGCCTTGACACCCGCCACCTCGGGCTCCACCCCGGCATGAGGCACGGCAAGGCCGAAATACTCTATCTCATCCCAGTGGTGAACATAAGCCTGCGCCATCATCGATTGTTTCCACTGCTCGTAGATATGAATATGGCACTGACGGCAGGCCATGGGACGTTCGAAGTCCTTGTATTCCCTGGTGCCGAGCGCATCGTCCCCACCCTTTCCCTCCTCGTCGGCGAAGAGCGGCGAGAGGAGCGCTACACCGATCGCAGCAGCAGCCACAAAGAAAAAGACTTTTTTCAAATCTGCACCTCCAGCAATCGTCGGATCAGAAAACCTTTTTTTTATTCCCGTCAAGCCTTCCGTGCGCATTCATAGTAAACATTTTCTCCACAGGCTTCGCTCCGCAGGCCGGCATCTAGAACTTCTCATCGTACTTCGTCCACAGATCATCACCGAGCTTCCAGTACGCCGCAACCACCTTCTCGGCGAATTCGTTGCTGTAGGCGGTGAGATACGCTATCGCCTTTTCGGGATCTTCCTCGAGGAGGCGAAGGGCCTCGTCCTCGATCCGCTTTTGCGCCTCGAACGCCTTCTCGTGAAGGGGATCCCTGACGGCGAAGACATCATGCCTCATATCTCCCCACCGGTGCGCGGCGATCGTGCTCGCCCGGTTGAAGGCCCACCAGGCGCTCTCGCGCGTATAGCCCGGACGCCCCTTCTCGCCACCCCACTGGTAGGAGTCGGGAACTTCGGTTATGCAATTGTAGAGCGGCACATAGCACGTCATCGCCGGATTGTCCCACCCGAACCAGACGAGCCCGCCGACCGGATCGGGAAGCCAGTCACGCGACTGGGTGATAATAACATATATGCAGTAGTAACGGGCGATCGTGCGTTCGCCGTACGTGCCGAGACCTCCGTTTATCTTCCACAGCGGCATCTGGTCGTAGTTCATAAACGGATTCGCATACGGACTTTTGACCCAATTGCCGTCCTCGTCCGGGGCGAGCATGAATTTCGTCATGTCGAAATCGGTGTCCTCGTACGTGTCTGCGAAGAGCCGCATCATGTCTTTTAACGATACCTTCTTTTCCGGCTTGACCGAGAAGGGGAAGTTCTCGCCGTTCGGATCGAGCTCGAGCGATGGCGCGAGGAGATCGAAGACGCGCCACTCGCGGCGGCGGGCCCACATCGATTTCCTGTCGCCGTACACGTAACAGAACTCGAACGTCTCCCCGCTCTTCGGATCCCAGAGACCGAGCTTCTCGGCGGCGCTGAAAACGTTCTTCGATGCCATGAAATGATCCTTGTCCTTGGTATCTATCTCGCGGATGCGGGACGAGTTGGCATTGACGCTCACATGATCGTCCGGGACTCGCTGCGCGGCCCAGACGGCGCCCATGTTCCCCTGGCCGGGGCCGACGATCTCCATGTGCCACACCTCTTTCGTGTCCGCGATCGTGAGGCACTCGCCGGCGTCGTTATAGCCGTATTTCTCGAGGAGCTCACCGGCGACCTCGATCGCCTCGCGGGCCGTTTTGGCGCGCTCGGCCATGAGACGGGTAAGCTCGTAGCAGTTTATCATCCCCCGGTCGCTCTTGAGCTCGTCCTTTCCACCGAAGGTCGACTCGCCTATCGCGAGCTGGTGCTCGTTCATCGCTGGGTAGATAGAGTAGATATGGCCGTACGTCTCGAGGGGGCGGGGGATGGAGCCGGTGTACTGTAGCCCCGTCGTGTCCCCCAACTCGATCATGAAGTCGGTCTTGAGAAATACGAGATCCTCCGCGCCCTTCGCGTGCTTCGCGTGCGGGACGATATCGATCCACGTGCGCCCGTCGTGGCCGTCGCACGTATGAGACGTCATGACCGACCCGTCGGCTGATGCGAGCCGTCCGACGGTGATCGTCGTACATCCCTCGGGATAGACCTTGACCGCCTCGGCCGCATGCGGCGCCGAAACCGGAAAGAGTGCCGATAAACTGAGTAAGATGATAAAAAAACTAAGCTTACGCATCGATGCTCCTTTCTCTCCGTTCGCACGGAATCTGCAAGTTATCTGAATTGTAAGGGTATACCTTAACACATAACGAGGTGTCGCACAATTTCTAATTAGGAACCGTTCGGGAATATGTGGGGGGTGCGGGGGGTCGTGTGAAGCCGGTATATATCGAGGTGGAGCTCGAGATCACTCCCGGCACCGGGCGTAACTCAGGTTATGGCGAAGAAGACGCAATTGCCGTTGGGAGTGACCTGGACGGCGGATTCGCGGGGCCTGAAAAGGTGGGGAAAATTCCACTCCCGACGTCGGGAGTAGCGGCTCTTTAAAATCAACGGGTTACGGCGATATTTTCACTCTTATAGAAAAACTCAATAGAAAAACTGAAATGGCCGTGTGAAAGACATATCATTCTTCTGAAAAGCTGATCTGAACCTTGATGAGCTTATCCCCCTCTTCAGATATCTCGGGAGTGGAGCTGCGGATCATTCCCAGCCTGCTCAATGCCTCGAGGAGCACGTGATACCTATCCGCGCGTATCTCAACTGTCATGCTCGACGGTGTGCCGGGATCTTCGCGGTATTCGGATTTGATCACTCTGGCGCCCGCCGATTGCAGGGCGGCCTGAAGCGGCGGCACTCCTTTCTCTCTCCCCTTTTTCATACGCTTCGGCGCTGCACTTCTTTCCTCCGTCGTCATCCCGACAGCTCTATCCTCCATCATCTTCCCGGCTGCTCTCTCCTCCGCCTTCCTCTCGACGGTTCCTCCCTCCGTCATCTTTTCGACGGATCTTCCCTCCGTCATCTTCTCTACGGCCTCCTGACGCGGAGGAACACCCATGGCTATCTCGATCTCGTACATGGTATCGCGGTGCCTGATACCCGCGAGATAGAATACGAGAACAAGCACCGCGGCGAGGGCCGCCACCTCGAGCGGAAGCTTGACCTTTACGGGAACGAAGAGGCGCCGCGCGAACTCCGTGACGGCGGATCGCTTCTCGAGCCTTTCGCGCACCCTGTCGATAAAATCCTCCGGTTCCTCGACCGCTTCCATCCGATGCATCTGCTCGATTATCCGTGACATCGATTCGTACGTATCGAGACATTCCGCGCAGCGGTCGAGATGCTCCCTGACCCCGGACGCCTCTTCTTCAGCGAGCATCCCGTCGGCGTACGCGGACAGCAATTCATTTACCTCGTGACACTCCATATCAGATCTTCCCTTTTAGTAATTCCCTCAGCTGCAGCCTCGCTCTCGACAGCTTCGACTTGACCGTCCCCATTTTGAGGCCGGTGAGTTCGACGATCTCCTCGTACGATCTTGCTTCGATATCACGCAGGACGACGACCAGCTTCTGCTTGGCGGGCAGCGCGTTGATTGCGCTCTGAATGAGGCGGCCGACCTCCTTCTGTATCGCTTCTGCAGCGGGGGAACGTCCGGGATCCTTGATGTCGGTTGGCTTTTTGTCATTATCCATATCACTCACCACATTTATCCTGACTCTCTTTGATCTGAGCCGGTAATCGAGCGAATTCAATCTGTTCTTGCACGTGTTGACTGCGATCCGGTAAATCCAGGTCTTGAAACTCGACTCGAACCGAAAATTCTTCAACGCCCTGCTGACCTTGATAAATACCTCCTGCGCGCAATCGTCGGCGTCGTCGTAATCACCGAGCAGGCGAAAACACAGGTTGAACACCATTCTCTTATGCAACAGGATCAGGTTGTTGAAGGCGTTTGGATCGCCCGCAAGAAACAACTCGATGAATTTCTTGCTCTCGAGATCTCTGTCAGCCGGCGAATCTATTTTATCATGCATGCATCGTTATTTCTGGGGCGCCATCAATCTTTGACCAGCAATTCTGCGTTTCCTATCCATATGGCCAGATACGGAAAAGCGCTTCCCTTCCTCTTAAGATAGAGCATAAAAGGAACGTTGAAAACAAGCACTTTGAAATCAACCGGAGGCCCTTTTTTGATCGCTAATTCAGCTTCGGATCTAACCGTCGCTCCGCACTTATCCAGCTTGAAGCGGATATTTTGTTTGGCCTCGGCGACGAAATAATCCTCGAACCCCTTGTTCAGAAGGAAAAGACCGAGAAGCGGCAAATACGAATGATCGATCGGCAGATCGAACTTCGGAATCTGAAGCGTATCTTTTTCTTCGAGAAGCTCAGGGTTGCTGCCTTCGATTCTCGCATCCACCATCCGGTATGTTTCGAGAATGGTTTTCCCGGGTTTGACGCGGGCAAGTATGATTTCGTCGTCGGGATGTTGCGACTCCAAGCGGACGATAAAATCACGGTGATTCACATAATCAAAGATTTCCACCTGATCGCGAAGCCTCCGGTGAGACTCATCGGCATATTTACTGATGCCGAATCCCCTCACTTTCGAATACCCATTGCCATTGTAAAAGGATATCGAATTCGTAAAACTCTCGAAGGCGGTTTCGAACAGGAGCTCTTTTATGAAATATGCATATGCGAGAATAACATCATCTTCGTTGTATTGTTCATCGACATGCGGAGCATCGCTTCCGAATTTCGCCCGCAGCGCCTCGTTGATCCTGTCAGCGATGTTATCGGAGCCGTACCCCACCATCGCCGGGTAATCCTCTTCATGGATATCCGCATCGGTCGAAAGGTTCCTGTTCAGGATCCGGACCAGCTCCAACGGTTTCTCCAGACGGATGTCCTCCCCCACGATATCGTCCTTCATATCGTTCCATGCGATCTGGAATGTGGAACAGAAAACGCTATTCCACCCCGGCACGATCGGGGCTTCCATATGGGGCGTCACACTCGTTACCGGCGCTGCGCACTTTCGCGCCGCAAGAGGCATC
>CBDUQN010000044.1:0-24828 GCA_965369375.1 uncultured bacterium
AGATCGTCCACCGCACGGAGATCCTTCTCTCGTGGAAGACCCTTGCAGGTGACGGGATCGAGCACCTCGACCTTGAGGAACGGTATCATGCCCGAGAGCACCTCGATCGTCTTGCCGCCCCAGCCGTAGGAACCGATAATCGATACGAACTTCGCCTTGGGACGCAGCGCATTGGCAAGATACGTCGCAGAGACGACACTCGGATGGGGGCCCCCGAGAACCGTCGGGCTCCCGATCACGATCGTCGCCGCATCGACGAGTTCGATGGCGAGCTTGCCGATATCGGTCACGGCGAGATCGAAGCGCGCCACGCTGACTCCTCGATCCGCGAGGCCGCTCACAAGACGGTCCACCAAAACCTTCGTGCTCCCATGCATCGATATGTAGGGGACCACGACGAGATTCTTGGGCGGCGAGGATACCCAGTCCCGATAGGCGTTGAGAATGAAATCCGGCCAATCGTAGATCGGTCCGTGACTCGGTGCGATCGTATTGATCGTGAGTCCCTCCAGCTTTTTCAGATTTTTCTCTATCGTCCTGCGAAAGGGCATCATGATTTCCGCGTAGTACCGCTTGGCGGCCTCGTAGACGCGTCCCTCATCGACGGCGAAGAGATCCGTGGTGGCGATATGCGAGCCGAAGAAATCGCACGAGAGGAGAAACTTGCGCTCAGGGATATATGTAACCATCGTCTCGGGCCAGTGAACCCAGGGTGTGTGGATGAACTTGAGCGTCAAATCTCCCAGTGAAAGCGTTTCCCCGTCCTCGACGGTGACGATTCGCTCGTCCGCGATGTGGAGATGATCGATCAACATTCCCTTTGCCTTCGGGCTCGCGATGACCTTCGCTTGCGTGTAGCGCTCGAGCACGGCTGGAATAGCGCCCGAATGGTCCTGCTCCACATGGTGTGAGATGACGAAGTCGATCCTCGGTATGTTTTCGAGTTGCCGAAAGAACTCGCTTTCGACTCTCGGATCGACGGTATCGACGAGCACCTTCTTTTCGCTCCCGTCGAGGAAATAGGCGTTGTAGCTCGTCCCGTCGGGAAGCGGGATCAGTGAATCGAAAATGCGCCTGTCCCAATCTATGCCGCCTAGCCAGTATACACCGTCGGTTATCTTTCTTCGTTCCATGATCCTTCCTCCTTGATTGTTTTTCCCTACGCCCGATCCGAGACTGAATCTCAGGCAGCTGTACTGCATGCGTTCGAGCGACGAACCGCTTGCGGCGCTACTTTATTTCGCCCTTGATGCTTATTGTAACGTTATCGACCTGTATATCCTTCCCCGAGGCGGAAACGGCCGAGTTGACGATCTTCATCATGCCGAAACAGCACGGTACTTCCATGATAGCAACAGTGACCGATTTGATGTCGCTCTGCGTGAATACGCTGGTGAGTTTCTCCACGTAATAGTCCGCGTCATCCAGTTTCGGACAGCCTATGAGCAGCACCTTGTCGCGCAAGAGCTCATCATGAAAATCGGCATGAGCGAACGGGACGCAATCGGCCGCAATCAGCAGATCGCAGTTATTCAAATAGGGGGCGATCGGGGGAACCAGCTTGATCTGAACCGGCCACTGTCTGAGCTGTGACGGTCGGTTGACCGCCGGCCCCGCGGGTGAATCGTGCTCCCCAACGTTGCTTAAATCCACAACCCGCGAACCGGGGCAACCACACCCGGCAGCTCCTGCGTGTCCGCTTGCTGCAATATCATGCTTCGGGACCTGCGCCCCTGGATTCCCCCCAGCTTCGCCCCCAACAGCGATCTTGCTTACCACTTTTTCGCTTTCGGCTTTCTCGCTCTTGATCTTCGGAATCTGAATGTTATGTTCTATCAAATAATCTATCGCTTCCTCGGCAAGCCGATTCTCACCATGCTCCATGAGATGCTCGAGGTGAGCCCGTATGGTGTTTTCACCATGCTTTACGATGTTCTCCATCACCTTTCGTTCGTCATACTCCTCGGCTTCACGCTTCTCTATCGTGATGGCCCCCTGCGGACAGTGGCCGATGCAGGCACCGAGGCCGTCGCAGAAGAGATCACTCACAAGACGCGCCTTATCGTCTATCATCTGAAGCGCTCCTTCCGGACAATTCGGCACGCACAGGCCGCATCCGTCACATTTTTCCTCATCGATCGTGATTATCTCTCTGAGCATCTGTTTTTTTCCTTTCGCAAAATTGCCCGCGTGTTCTTCGCTTATGCAGACCGCCGCTCGCGTGATATTAAATACATTTATTGATAAAGCCCGCTCAGCTCAGCGACGCTCTTCCCCTTCAAATAATCTCTCATATTCCTGCTGCACAATTCGAGGAGCGGTCCCAAGATGCAATCGGTCCCGCTGCACGTTTTACTCTCCATCAGGCAGAACTTTGGCCTGAAAGGCCCGTCGATCGCCTCGAAGACCTGCAGCAGTGTAACCTTGCCACCACGCCTTCCCAACCTGAAGCCTCCCTTCGGCCCCCGTACCGATTTCACCAATCCGGCTTTCCCGAGCCTCTGAAGGACCTTCGCAAGGTGAGCCTCGGATACCGACAGCTTCTCCGAGACCTCTCGCGCCGAGTAATACCGCTTCGGATCGGCTGCAAGAACGACCATCGTGTGAAGCGCGATCGATGCGGCCTCTGATATCCGTATTGCAGTATTCAAAACTTAATCCTCCTATTTGCGTATTTAGGTATTAAAATACCAAAATAGGCGGGAGCTGTCAATGTATTTTTGAAGAAAATCGAATGAGCCGACCGAGAGTGCCTTAAGCAGCCTTGTGATAACAAGTTGCGCAAGGATGGGCGTGTCAGGGACCGGGAAGTTCGCTGATCCGCCCGGCGATACGTTCAGCCATCGCACGGCATTGCGTAAGTATATCTTCGTCAGGGACGTACTTGGATCTGACGCCCTCAGCGACGAGCTCCACCTTCATCGCTTTCAGCGCCTCTTCCGTCTGCTTGAGGGCCTCACCGCTCCACCCGTACGAACCGAAGGCCGCCCCCACGAGCCCGAGAGGTTTGAGACCCTTTATGTAGGAGAGAACATCGGCAACGGTGGGAAACATGTTGTTGTTGATCGTCGGCGTTCCGACCACGAGCGCGCCGGCATCAAGAAGTTCCGTTGCTATGTCGCTGCGGTGGCAGGCTCGCAGCTTCATCACTTTGACGGCCGAACCCCTCGCATGCAGTTCGTCCTCGATGACCCGCGCCATCTTGTCGGTACTTCCCCACATCGTATCGTAGACGATGACGGCTTTGTTCCGGAGCTCCCTGCCCGCCCAACGTTTATAGAGCCCGAGGATCAAGTCGATCCCCGTGCGCCATATCGGTCCATGGTCGGGAGCAATGATGGCGGGCTCGAGGCCCAGATCGCCGAGCTTGTCGAAGAGCTTGAGCACGAGGTTCGAATAGGGGAGGAGAATATTCGCGTAATACTTCGCCGCCTCATGCTCTAGTACATGCTCATCCATCTCGTCGTCGAATCTCTCACTCGTGGCGAGATGCATCCCGAATGCATCCTGTGAAAAGAGAAGATTTTCTTCCGCAAGATAGGAGAACATGCTGTCGGGCCAATGGAGCATACGGGTTTCATAGCACTTGATCGTCATGTTTCCGAGGTCGATCGTTTCACCGTTCTTCGCTTCGACAATCTCCAATCCCGCATGAAAATGATCCTCGAGCGCCTTGATTCCCATCGCCGAGGCGAACACCTTCTCGGGCTTCACGATTTCGAGAGTATCGATCAGGCAGCCCGAATGATCCATCTCAGAGTGATTGGAAATGATATAATCTATTTCCCCGGGATCTATCAGAGAGGAGATACGCGAAAGCATCTCGCCCTTGAACGGCGCCTTCACTGTGTCGATCAGCGTTATCTTGTCGGAAAGAACGAGGAAAGCATTGTATGTCGTACCACTCTCGGTGAGATACCCATGCATATCCCGGATGTGCCAATCGATCGCTCCGACCCAGTACACCGTGTCGGTTACCTTGACAGCAGTACAAACACCCTGCATGGACGCTCCTTTATCTATTATCTATAGCCATCGAGTATCTTTGCGAGCTCGGCGCGGTCGACGTCTCTGCCGACGAGAGCGCCTCTCGAGAGAACCGGCACGCGGTCCTCGAAGGCGGGACGGTCATTTGCGTAGATTACGCCTAACGGGATCTTTTCACCCCACTCCATTGCAACTTTCATCGCCCCATCCCAATCGGACGGATCGTGATCCGTTAATTCATAGCAGCGCTTCCGATACCAGGCAAAGGTATTGACCTTATTGAAGGAGACGCACGGCTGGAGAACATCGACGAGCGCGAATCCCCGGTGGGCGATACCGCGCTCGATCATTTCGGCGAGATGATCGACGGCGCCGGTAAAGCTTCGCGCGACGAATCCGGCGTGCATTGCGACCGCTACGGCGATCGGATTGAAGCGCTCCAGCGCAACTCCGCCCGGTTGAGCCTTCGTAACCTGTCCCTCCTCGGAGGTCGGACTCGCCTGCCCCTTTGTCAGACCGTAAATCTGGTTGTCGTGCACGATAACCGTGATATCGATGTTTCGCCTGATGGCGGCGAGAAAATGATTCCCGCCTTCTCCATAGTTGCAGCCGTCTCCGCTCTCGACGATCACCGTAAGCGCGGGATTGGCGATCTTGGCGCCGGCCGCAACCGGCAGCGCCCTCCCGTGAAGCCCGTTGAACACATTCGCGTTGAGGTAGTGGGGGGCTTTCGCCGCCTGCCCGATCCCGCTCACGAACAGAACATCGCGCGGCTCGAGGCCCGCGCGCACGAGCCCTTTCTTGACCCCCTCGAGGAGTGAAAAGTTGCCGCAGCCTGGGCACCACGCGGTCTCGTACTTACCGAAATCCTCTAACTCGACCATTACCGCCTCTCTCGCCCCAGCCCGCGCACGATATAGCCGGGGGTTATGGGAAGGCCGTCATACCGCAGGACCGTTTCCTCGATTTCGAAACCGCTTTCGCGCCTGATGAGCCGCGCAAGCTGCCCGGCGGCGTTTCCCTCTATGCATACCACGCGTTTCGCCTTTTTCAGATGCGGTAGAAACCGCCCGGGGTCGAGCGGCCACACCTGCCTGAAGTGAAGCGTCGCCACCTTCGCTCCTGCAGCTCGGAGCATTGATGCCGCTTCACGCATCGCGCCTTTGCTCGAGCCCCACGAAACGAGCAGAAGATCGGTATCGTCATCTCCCTCGAGATCGGGAGGCAGGACCTCCAGCGCCATCCCCTCGCCTTTCTTGAGTCTCTTGTCCACCTGCCGCTTCCTCACCGTCAAATCCTCCGTCAGGTGCCCGTCCTCCGTGTGCTCGTCACTGTCGGTCACGACGAGATGATCGCTCGCATTGGGAAGTAGACGCGGTGACACGCCGTTTTCCGTAACCGCATGCCGATGGTACGGCGTTGTGACGGCAGCCGGATCAGCGCCCGGTTCGATCCAGTCGAGATCGGAAACGTCAATCGGCTCTACCGCCCGGTAGGAGTCGGCGAGGAACTGATCGGTGAGGACAAACACCGGACTCTGAAACCTCTCCGCCGTCTCGAACGCCCTCCGGGTCAAGTCGAAGCAATCCTCGACCGTGCCGGGCGAGAATACAGTCCTCGGAAATTCTCCGTGCCCGGCATGAAGGACGAAATCGAGATCGGCCTGCTCCGTTCTCGTCGGAAGGCCCGTTGCGGGACCCGGACGCTGAGCGACGACAACAACGAGCGGTGTTTCGGTCATGCCCGCGAGGCTTATCCCCTCGACCATCAGCGCGAATCCGCCGCCCGATGTCGCCACCATGCTCGGGGCACCTGCGTATGAAGCGCCGATCGCCATATTGATCGCTGATATCTCGTCCTCCACCTGCTCGACAACGAGCCCCATGCGCTCGGCCATTTCGATCAGGGTGAGCGGCACCGATGTCGCCGGTGTCATGGGATAGAACGAACAGAACTTGAGGCCCGCGGAGACGGCGCCGAGAGCGATCGCCTGGTTTCCATTGAGCATGAGCCGGTCCGTATCGCTGGAAACCCCTGGAAGAGCGCGCAGGTGAGCCGTCTGCTTTTGAGCCCACTCGAATCCCCGGCTCAATGCCTCGAGATTATCCTCGAGCGCCTCGGGATGCTTGCCCCCGAACGTGTCAGAGACGGCTCCCGACGAGAGCTCACGGTCGAGCCCGAGCACCGCACAGATAATCCCCAGCGCGACGGTATTTCTGAACTTCTCATCGGTCAGCTCACCGTAGGGGACATCGAGGCAGCAATCCCCTTTCGATCCGAACGACGCGTCGGCGATGATCAATCCATCCCGGGCCAATTCATTCTTGTGTAACGTGACCGTTTCCTCATTGAAAGCAACGAGGATATCCACCGTCTCCACCGGCGCTTCGACCGGTCGAGCGCCGACACGGACCGCGAAGATATTGTGGCCGCCGCGAATTCTCGACTGATAACTCTGCGTAACGGTAATCGAGTAACCGCTTCGAACGAGAATTCTCGCGAGAAGCTGCCCGACGGTCGCGAGGCCCTGGCCGGCCTCTCCGCCGATAACGACGTTGCGTGCTGTATCCTGCATTTCAGTTCCTCGATCAGATGATGCAAAGGAGGGGAAATGGTTCCCCCTCCCGGCAATTAATCATACATCAATCGTCACACCGCAGCGCTTACTCCTCTTTCTTATTGACCGGCATCGTGAAGGTGCGCCGTCCCAGCTCGCGATCGATCATCAGCAGGCCGTTGCCCGACTTGCCGATCATCGCGAGCTCTTGCGCTACCTTCGATGCTGACGCCTCTTCTTCCACCTGCTCGTCGACGAACCACTGCAGCAGGCTGTAGGAAGCGAAATCCTTCTCCCTGTTGGCGAGCTTCAAGAGATCATTGATCTTCCCGGTGATAAACTGCTCGTGCGCATATGCCGCCTCGAAGGCTTCGAGGGGGGATTTCCACTTGAGCGGCGGCTTCTTGATCGCGAGCAGATCGACCTTGCCGCCCCGCTCGACGATATGATCGAAGAATTTCATCGCATGCACCTGCTCCTCGAGCGTCTGGCAGCGAAGCCACTCCGCCATGCCGTCGAGTCCTGTGTCGTGCATGTATGACACCATCGAGAGGTACAGGTAAGCCGAATAGAGCTCATGCTGAATCTGTTCGTTGAACGCCTTTCTGATCTTTTCATTGATCATAATGTATCACGCACCTTTCCAGAGACCGTGAACGTTGCAGAACTCCCGCGCGGAAACCTGTTCCGCTGAAATGTTGAAGAACGCCTCGGGAGCATCGCCTGGATTGAGGAATTTACGGTACGCCTCGCCGTCGGCGTGGAGCTGGATCCACTCTATGTAGTGATTCCCCTCCATCGGATGCGGAACGCTGCCGACCTTGACCTTGAAACCGCCATCGACCTTCTCGATTACGGGGACGTGCTTTTCAGTGGCGGCGTCCGCCGTCTGCTCCTCGAGAAGAACCATGTCCGCGTGACAGCAGACGAGTGTGCCGGGACCTCCATGCAGCACCTCGACGATATTGCCGCACTTCTCGCATTTGTAAATCTGAAGTCTCTTTGCCATTTCCACTACCTCCTTCTAACGTCTTTCGGTGACAGGACACTGTGCCAAAGCTTGAATAAGCGAATCACATTCCTCCGGGTTTGCAGTGATTACATGTTGAACGTGCGTCTCGCAGGGCAAATCACCTTCTGAGAAGTTCGGTGAGGATACCTCCGGTGGTGAAGTTTTTCCACCATTTTATTTCTAACGGCAGATTCTTCCTTCAGACGAGTTCAATCACCTGCCGGACCGGTCGGCGCGATCCGCGAATAGTCTCGACCTGCAGCTCCAGGGACGCGATCCGGAAATCGTCCCCGTTACCAGTTTTCCCCGAGGAGCTCGAAATGAGCCTGCGGGTGCGCGCACGCGGGGCACTCCTTGAGAGCCTCCTTGCCTTCATGCAGGTAACCGCAGTTTCGGCACCGCCAAACGACCTTCTTTTCACGCTTGAAAACGCGCCCCGCTTCGATATTGGCTCGAAGCTCATTGTAACGCTTCTCATGCTGCTTCTCGGCAACTGCGATGGCCTCGAAGATATCGGCGATTGTGTCGAATCCCTCGTCACGCGCCACCTTAGAGAAACCGGGATACATCTCGGTCCATTCGTAATTCTCGCCCCCGGCCGCTTCTTTGAGGTTATCTTCGGTCTTTCCGATTACCCCGGCGGGGAATGAAGCCTGCACTTCCACCTCACCGCCTTCGAGCAGCTTGAAGAGCCGCTTTGCATGCTCTTTCTCCTGGTTCGCAGTCTCTTCGAAAATCGACGAGATCTGCACAAAATCCTCCTTCTTCGCCTGGCTCGCAAAGTAACTGTACCTGTTCCGTGCCTGGGATTCGCCGGCGAACGCCGTGAGGATGTTCTTCTCGGTCCGGGTTCCCTTTAGTTCCATTCAGTGCACTCCTTTCCTGCAAATGATACCGCTACGAACTTTCTTACATCTCTATCGATTCGCTGTCTACGAACTCATACCCCAACTCGTCGATCGCGGTGCGTAGACGAGCTATGTCAACGTTATTGCCCGATACGATAGCCTCTCCCTTCTTGAAATCCACCTCGGCGGATTCCACGCCCCCGCTTTCGAGGATGGCGCGCCGGATGGTTCTCGCGCAATGATCGCACGTCATTCCCTTTACGAGAATTCTGTATCTCATGACACCTTCACCTTTCACTGCTTGCTGCCCAACTTTCGTCGACCGGAAGAACGCGGCGATCAAAACCACAACGAGCACAACGGTGCATATCGCTTTGAATTCCACCGGAAGCATCATCGGCATACCCGATGCGACAACCGAGCCGCTTTCGATATAGATATAATCGAGAAACAGGCCTGCGGCAAGGGAGGAGAAAGCAACGGTCCCTAGGTATAGCATTGCCGTTTTCTTTCCCATGATCTTCCATACCGTTGCGATGGTCGCCGCATTCGTCGCCGGTCCCGTCATGAGAAATACGAGAGCGGCTCCCGGCGATACTCCCTTGGCGATCAACACGGCGGCGACCGGGACGGATGCCGTGGCGCACACGTAGAGGGGAATTCCGATTACCATCATAACGAGCATCGATACGATGCCCCCTCCGAGCACCGTGGCAAAGAAATCGTCGGGAACGATGGCGGCTATCGCGCCCGCGATTACGACTCCCACGAGCAACGCCTTGTTTATATCCCGCGGAAGGGTGACAAATCCGTAGTGAAGCACGCGGTAGAGAGGGCCGTGCGTTTCGGAAACGGCACAGCAATCACCCGCACATGTGGGCCTCGTTTCTGTGTCCGCCTCGGGAGACGATCCGAAAGAGGTAACGAGCGAGCCGCCGAGTATTCCGCTGACGAAAGAAACGAGGGGACGGAATACGGCGAATACTGGACCGAGGAGGCTCAGGGTGACCATGATGCTGTCAACACCGGTCTGAGGTGTCGAGATGAGAAATGATGTCGTCGCGCCGGAACTCGCCCCGTGCCGTTTCAGGGAAGCCGCAACGGGAATCACGCCGCACGAGCAGAGAGGTAGCGGCACACCGAAGAGGGATGCCTTGATAACCGGCCAGATGCCTCCGCCGCCGAGATGACGCTCGACGGCCTCCGGCTGTATTACAACCGAGAGGATGCCGGCGATGAGAAAACCGAGGAGCAGATATGGAGACATCTCGCGAAGCGTCTCCCAGATCGACAGCAAAAATGTCACGGCGATTTCTTCCATGGCAATCTCCTCTATTACGCGTGCAGGGCCTCCTGAATCCCCAGTCTCTCGAGAAATATCCGCCGGTCATCATCGCGGCGAATCCCCAGGCGCGTCAATGCAAAGTCGTATTTGACCGGATCATGAGGGGCGATCTCCCTGAATACATCCGTGATCTCGCGCGCAGCTTTCATATCCGGCCGGCGCCGCTCGGTAAATCCGAGGGCCAAACCGATCCGGTGCATGTGTGTGTCGAGCGGCACGACGAGCTTCGAGGAAGGAATGCCGCTCCACCCACCCGGATCCACGGAATCGCTCCGTATCATCCACCTGAGGAAGAGGTTCGCTCGCTTGCACGGGCTCTTCTTGCAGGGGGACGGAATCATGCCGCTGCATGAGAAAACGGCATCGCGCGTCAGCGCGTCGACGAACAGCTCGAGGGCGGGTATGATATCGTGGTGCGTGTCATCAAATCCTTCACGAAAGCACGCCTCGAGAGATCCATACTCCGCTCTTACGCGTTTTACTCCGAAAAGCATGAAGGAGAGATCATCACCCGTTATCCATCTATGCTTGAACCGGGAAAAATCGTTGAGGATCTCTTGTGCGGTCGATCCTTCGAGAAATGCCGCCGGTGATGACCCCATGGCCGTGAGCGCCGCTTCAATGCTCCTGCCGATCTGCTTTACCGTGCCGAAGGCCAGCGTGGAGGCAATGAGGCCCGCGATTTCACGATCCGCCGGGTCACTGTAATCGTAGAGATACGAGAGAGGATCGGGAATCACGAACGCGCGTTCGTTGTACCGCTTGTAGAGATCCTCCAATGTTTCTCTTACGTTTTCTGTTATCGCCGCCGTGCGCCTCATGAGATATCCCCCTCCATGGAACGGTTCACGCGAATGAGCCGGATTATCAGAGAAAGGGTGTTTAATCGAAAGATCAGAACGTCCGATCCTCTCCCTCCGCTTTCCCGCATTCGGCGCATACCCCGAGAAACTCGACCCGCCGCTCCTTTACCGTATATCCGGTATCCTGAAGGATCTCACGGTCACATTCAGTGATACCGGCCTCGGCGGGCAGATCATCGACACGCCCGCAATGCATGCATCTGATATGGGTATGGCTTCTCAGGTCACCGTCGAACCTCATCTTGGAACCGCCGAATTCGAGCTTCCTGATTACGCCTCTTCTCGAGAGAAACTCGAGATTGCGGTAGATCGTGCCGAGGCTTATGCGCGGCAACTGTCTCCGCACCTTCTCGTAGAGCTCATCGGCGGTCGGATGCGTACGGAGGTTGCCCAGCTCCTCCAGAATAATCCGGCGCTGCTTCGTCATCCTTATTCCCTTGAAGTGCTGCATAATTAGATAGTAATAATAATCATTACTATTATTATATATTTACCTGATCTTGTCAAATATTTTTCTTGATGGCACAAAACGAAGCCGAAGCCGCTGGCAACTATTTGTAATGGCAGGAGTTATGAATAAATTGGCGCAAAAGCGAGGCCGGAGCCAATAGCTAATTATACATGCTCTTTATCATTCCCCAGGTCAGTACACTTGTGCCGGTTGACCTCACTTCGACGATCTTATCGGCGCTGAAATAATTACACGGCCTCAAGAGCGTTCCGGTACACCAACCCGTAAAGGCCTTACCCATAACAAGTATCTTCTTTCCTACATACTGGGAGAGATCATTTGAATCCGAAACGATATAGAGACTCTTGAATCCATCCTCACCCCGCAACAGGTACTCACCACAGAAACAGATAGTGATATCAGGAGCAGGTATGTATTCGAGTATCCCGAGCTCGATCTCCGAATTACCGGCCCGCGATTCGAATAACGCCTCCACTATCATGGTCACATCACCGGCGGTATGCCTGCCATGTGATTGATATTCGGATGAGTTGAAAGAAAAAACGGGGGAAACACTCACGAAAGAGAAAACGGTAATAAGGATAAACGCATACAGCAAGAGTGTAGAAATCAAATTCCTCGTATCCATCTTCCACCTCCCGTCATCCAAAGCGTCATGTATTCAAAGATCAATGTCGATTCGATCGTCGAAGCATTTACGGACTTCAACAGAACAATGGATCGAATGTTGGGGGATCCCCGTATGAAACGGGGACCCCCCTTAGAGTAACTACCTCAAGAGAACCATTTTACGTGTCATCCGCGTACCGCCTGCAATGAAGTTGCAGAAGTAGATTCCGGATGAGACGTCTCGCCCGTGCTCATTCTTACCATTCCATCTGAAGGTATGAATGCCGGGTTCCTTGGTACCCTCGAAGAGCACCCTGACCAGCTCTCCCTTGACGTTATAGACCCGTAAGCTTACGGGGCCGTCAACGCCGTAGGGTATGCCGAACTGGACCGTCGTGACCGGATTGAACGGGTTCGGATAGTTCTGCCGGAGAACGAGCTTGTCCGGAATCTCCGGAGTGCTCAATGCCTCCTGGGCAGTGTTCCGCCCGATCGCGCCCGCGGCCATCGACAACCAGTCGAGTGCCCTGTCGAGAATCTCCGCTCTGCGCGTTTCCTCCTGAATGTAGTTGAAGTTAAACGAGAAATACACCGATACGTGTGTCGTAGCGGCGTACCGCACAGCTGCCGCCGAGTCGGGACCGTTGGGAGCCATCGGCATGAGCCTCGGATCCCAATCTTTCCCTTCCTTCTCGTAGAACTGCCTCATCTCGAGCTCTGTGTCAAAGAGATCGAGCGAGGAGCCTACGCCGCTGTACCTGTATACGACGGCTCCACCCGGGTAGGCCGTCGAGAGCTTCAGCTCATCCGGATACGATCCCTGGATCGTGAAGGTCTCGTCGTTACCGATCGGGTCGCCCGGCGTGCTCGAGAGCTGACGCCAAGACGGATCGTCCTTGACATACGCGGCACCGGTGTACTGCTCCATCCACGGTCGCGCAGCCGAACCGTAAGACAGATCTCTTCCCATGAGGAAGATCTGCTGCCTCGAGCCGTCCGAGGTACTGAGGAATACACCGAGTGTATCCCGCTGTGTCGCATCGAGATACCAGCTCTCGTCGACGATGACAGCGGTGTACGCATGCAGGATAGCAACGGTAGGCATTCCGAGATCGTCCCAATCCCAGATATCCGCCGTGCGTCCGGCAGCCGCTAACGCGGCATTGAACATCTCGGGTGTCGTATGCGCGGCGCCGCCGAGGAGCACGAGATAATCTCCGGACGGCATGATGCCGAACTCGTACGTGGTTGTCGGCGCACCTGCGGGATCGGTCGATGTGTTGGCGCCGTTATCGGTCGCCTCCACATAGAGCTTGATCCTCGTGCCCGATGCCTGACCGGGAATATCGCCACTGTACTCGTCCGCGCCGCCCGTCGGTGTCATCGCTGCCGGCGTCCAGCTCGAACCGTCGTCCGTGCTGTAGTTGAGCACGACCGATGCGACTCCGGTGAGCGCATCGGTAACCACAGAGGTTACCGTGTACGGTCCGGCCGTATCGAATGTGCTCGCAGGCACATCTGTCGAAACGAACGACGGTCCCTCGGTGTCTTCGACTCCTTCAATACGTACATCATCGATGTACCATCCGGCCCGCTGCACACTGCTGTCACTTCCGAAGTGGAAGCGAATGATGACATTCAGCCCCTTGTAGGGGGTCAGATCGAATATCACCTTGTGCCAGTAGTCGTCGTTGTAGCCGGTGAAGCATGCCTCGCCGGGGATACCGGCGTTGCCGCTTCTCGCGGTGCCGTTGTACCCGATGTCGGGGGTGAGAATCGTCCACGAGCTTCCGCCGTCGGTCGAGATCTTGACATTCCCGCCGTCGTAGTTCGTCTCGATGTAGTACCACTGCCAGAAGCTCAATGCGGCGTAGGCGCTGCTGCCCGGAACCTTGACCTCGGGAGTGTGGAGCATCGAGTTCGAGCTCGCGGAATAATCTCCAGCTATTTTGGTAGCCCAGACGTTGACGCCTGAGTAGGCGCCGCCAGGTCCGCTCGTCGGCTCACCCCATTCCCAGTCTGGACCGCCGGCTGCAAATCCGCCGTCATTCGCCTCGAAATCCCACGCATAGTAGTCGACGATCTCGAATGAATGGTAGCCGCTCGCCGGCTCCCTCGCGGTATTCGGTATCGCCGCGATATCGCGCGCGAGGATGTAGTAGTTGAATACATCTCCGAGTATCGCAGGGCCGGGGATCGAGGCGCTGTAAAGGTCGCCGCCCACGTTGGTCATCGATATGGTCGTGTTCGTGCCGCCGTTCTTGTTGTAGGTAAGCGTCACGCCCGCCGGATCGACACCGACGTTATCGGTTATAACGGCCTCTATGACGTAGGGACCTGCCTGGTCGGCCGTGTTGGGATGCGGCGCATGAACGATCTCCGGTGGGGTGCCATCGCCGGTCACCTCGAAGGTGTGCCGCACGGTGGGAGCGCCCGTCGGATGATAGCTCGTGTTGCCGTCCGTGTTCGTCGCGCTGAGATAGTAGGCGACCGTCGTACCGAATGTCTGCGGCGGGATATCGGCCGCATACTCGTCCGGATTGCCGGTCGGCATCATCTGCACGACCACATCACCGGCACTGACATCGTAGACGAGGTTGACCCGGGACGGATCGAGCGTCTCCGAGTAGACCTGCGCGACCACGGTATACACCGTGAGCGTATCCTCGGTGTCGTGCAGCGCTTCGTGCACGATATCGGGTGCCGAGAGCCAACCGAGGGCGCGGTCCATGATACCGGCTCTCCGCTCGGTCTCCTGGATGTAGTAGAAGTTGAACGAGAAATAGACGGAACGGTACGTCTCGGCATTGTACTTCATACCCGCCGCGGCGTCGGTGCTGATCGGATCGAACGGCATCACGCCGTCCCATTCCTTCTCATCCTTCTCGTACTCTCCGGCAATTTCATCCCTCGCAAAGGAAGCGGTTCCGGCGCCCGTGTACTGATACACGATCTCGCCGCCCGGATAGGCGGTGGAACGCCGCATCTCATCGGGATAGC
This sequence comes from uncultured bacterium, assembly GCA_965369375.1. Classification (GTDB taxonomy): domain Bacteria; phylum Krumholzibacteriota; class Krumholzibacteriia; order Krumholzibacteriales; family Krumholzibacteriaceae; genus CBDUQN01. The sequence continues at coordinate 14,694 of CBDUQN010000044.1, forward strand.
TGCCGTCGATCACAAAGATTTCATCGTCACCGATGTATTCGCCAGGATACCCGGTGAGCTCTCGCCAGCCGGGATTGTCCTGCACGTACGCGGCCCGCATATACTGCTCGATAAACGGCCTCGTCGAGCTGTAGTACCCGAGGTCGCGGCCCATGAGGAAGATGCGCCGCTTGGCGTTCTGGTTGCCACCCTCGAGATAGGCTGAGAGATCAGCCCGTTCGGTGGTCGTCAGGCTGCCTGTTTCATCGAGAATGATGACCTTATACAGCTCGAGCTTGTCGAGCGACAGCCAACCCTGACTGGGATTGTACCAGTAATCAGCCTCGTGGCCGTTCGCCTCGAGAGCTTCACGGAACATCTCGAGCGATGTGGCTGAGCTCGTTCCCTGCATCACGAGGATATCAGCCGAAGGCAGTATCGCGAACTCGTACGTCTCCGTTGGCGCGCCGGCCGGGTCGAAGGCCTCGTTCGCCTCAGACGACGTATCGGTCGCCTTGATGTAAAGCTTGACCCTCGTGCCGTTCGGCTGTCCCGGAATGTCGCCGTTGTATTCGTTATCTGCGTACCCCGGGCTCATCGCAACTTCCGTGTAGGTCATACCATCGTCCGTGCTGTAGAAGAGTGAGACGCCCGCTACATCGGAGAGCGGATCCTGCACGTAGGTTGTGACCTCGTACGGACCGGCCGTGTCGAAGGTGCTCGGCGGCACTTCAGTGCCGCTTATAACCGGCGGAATATCGTCGACATCGGTGCTTCTCAGCATCACGTCGTCGACATACCAGCCGTTTCTGTATACACTGCCGTCACTTCCGAAGTGGAAACGGATCATGACCTCATGGCCCGAATAGGCCGAGAGATCGAACATCTCCATCTGCCAGAAGTCGTTGTTGTACCCGGTGAAGCACTCTTCGCCGGGGATGCCGGCATTGCCGCTTCGCGCGGTTCCGTCGTATCCGCCCATCGGCGTTACGACATCCCACGTTGAGCCGCCGTCGGTCGATACCTTCACATTGCCGCCGTCGTAGTTCGTCTCGATGTAGTACCAGTGCCAGAATGAGAGCATCGCGTACGGCTTGCTCGCGGCAAGTGTGATGGCGGGAATATCGAGTGTCGCGTCGGCAGAGTTGGGATAGTTCCCGCCGAGTATCGTCGCCCACAGCTTCGTCCCGGAGTGTGCGTTCCCCGGTCCCGAAGTCGGCTCACCCCATTCCCAGACATCTCCGGCCTGGAGGAAGTCGCCGTCGTCGAGCTCGAAATCCCAGAGGAAATACTCAACGATCTCAAAGCTGCACGTTCCTATTTCCGGTACGCGCGTGACATTGCCCGAATACGAATCATCCATCACGAAAACGTAGTACTCGTAGGCATCGCCGACCTCGGACGGGCCGGGTATCGCCCCGTGATATATGTCGTCTCCTTCGAGCAGCATCTCGACGCGATGGAACATGCCGCCGTTCTTCGAGAACATGAGATAAACCGCTTCTATGCCGATATTATCCGTCGCGAACACCCGGACATGATACGGACCGTCCAGGTCGTTCGTGTTGCGGTGGCACCGGTGCTCCGCATAGGGAGGTTCCTCGTCGGCCGCCACCATAAAGGTATGCTTGTTGAGCGGCGCGCCGATCGGATGGGTCGAGGCATGTCCCTCGACATCACTCGCCGTGATGTAGTAGTCGACCTGCGTGTCGACAGCCTGAGCCGGTATGTAGGCCTCATACTCATCAGGTGTGCCGGTCGCCGACATCGCCAGGACGGTTTCGCCTCCGCCCGTGTCGTAAACGACGGCGAATGACGACGGATCGAGCACGAAATAATCCGAGGTGATGAATGCCGTCACATGGTACGGATTCTCGGTATCCTCTGTATCTCCGAGGGGCGTGTGCGTGATTTCGGGATACCCCTGGAGCCAATCGAGGATACGGTCCATCAACATGCCGCGGTCCATCTCCTGCGCGATCGCCTCGAAGCCGAAAGCGAAGTAGACGAGCTTGTGCGTGCCGTTGTCAAAGGTCAATCCGGCCGTACCGGAGCTCGTGATACCGTCGGCTTCGACCTGGTCTTTGACCACATCGTTCGCCGTCACCGAAGCGGAGGGTACCGATTCATCGTAGATGAACGCGGTAAGCGCCGGACCGATAACATCGATCTCGGATGGATACGCCTGGTTATTGGCGCCCGAGCCACCCTGTATCTCGAAGGCGAATCCGTATCCGACAGGATTCAACGGATCACCGAGGACGCCGCCGAGACCGACATCGTCCTGCACATAGGAGGCGTGCAGATAGTCGGCATAGAAGGCATCCGTACGGATGTCGTAGCCGATATCCTGTCCGGATATGAACAGGCGTCCGCCGGCATCGAGGAATGCGGCGAGCTCCGCCTGATCGGTTGCGGTAAGTGTCGTCGAAAAGTCGTTACCCGTCAGCCACACCACCGATTCGAACATTGCCATATCCGCGGCAGTCGGCGGAGTAGTCACCGTCAGGTACGACCTTCCAGACATCAGCACCGCGGCCTCGTAGTACGTCTGAAACGCCTGACCGCCGTCGTCATCGACGATGAGGATCTGCGCGCCCTCGAGCTCGACATTGATCGTCGTTGTCGTCGCCTCGTACACGGCCACACCGCTGCGGTGCGTCACCGGGTACGGGAAGACCGGATAATACTCGAGATCGTACGTTCCTACAGGCAATGTGATGCCGTACTCACCCGTCGCGGGATTAGTCGAAGACCATACGACCGCATCGCCGCCGAGCTTGACGGTGATATTGGCTTCGATCCCATCTGCCGTCGTCTCGTCGGTCACAAAGCCCGCGATTGTTCCGGACGGAAGCTGGGTCAGCGTCACGTTATGTGTCGTCACAGCATCGGCGACGATAGTCACGACTGCTGTGTGTGTCTCGTAGCCGAAGCGTGATACCTCGACGGTGTGATCACCGGCAACGGCCTGCATCGTGTAGTCGCCGAACTCATCGGAGTAGACCTTCTGGCCGGTATCGACGATGAGGATCTTCGCGTTGTCGACGGTGCCGCCGCCGGAGCTGGAAATAGTGCCCTGCAGCGTTCCCACACCTGCGAGCGCAGCTGATACCGCGCTGTACGCATTGACGCGTCCCCAGCCGTAGGTGTTGTCCATGCCGGGGTCGCCGTAGTCGATCGCTGTCTGGGAGAGAAGCTGCTTGGTGACATCGACCGTGAGACTCGGGTTCGCCTGCAGCATGAGTGCCACCACACCGGACACATGCGGCGCCGCCATCGAGGTGCCGCTCCAGCCACTCCACTCCCAGTCACCGCCGGGAACCGTCGAGTAAATGGCCACGCCCGGAGCCGAGATATCCGGCTTCGTCCACGTGCCTACATACGGCGGATCGTTCCAGGTAACGGGACCGCGGCTCGATAAGTTCGCGATTACATCGGCGCTGTCCGTCATGCCGACTCCGTATGCACTCGGAACGTTTCCGGGGCTTCCCGTCGTGTTCGGTGATGGGCCGCTATTGCCGATCGAGAAACTCGGGAAGACATTGGCGGCGACCATGTTGTCAGTCGGTGCGATCATCGCCGAGTGAGTTCCGCTCGCGCCGAGCGACATATTTACGACCTGTGCGCCGTCGTCGGTAGCGGGGATGCCGTCGGGATCGATGATCCATTCCATACCACCCGTCACCTGCGCGAAAGTACCGGTTCCGCCCGGGATTACGAGGCCGTGCATCAATGTGGCCCCCGGGGCGCAGCCGACGTCGTAGCCGCTCGCGTTGCCGCCGATCATCGTTCCGGTGGTATGCGTACCGTGCTCATCGGAATCGTGCGGCACGGAGCCTGGTATGATGTTACCATCGCCGTCGAACTCCGCCCATCCGCCGGGATACGTTGGATCGGCCGGATTGTCGGTCCTCATCTTGCCGGCGATATCGGGATGCGAAATATCGACACCCGTATCGAGTCCGCCGACAACGACGCTGGTACCGTCGAATCCGTACGTGCTCCAAACCTGCCTCACACCGATCTTCTGAAGCGGATCCCAGACCGGCGTCTGGCTCTGCCCGAGCGGACCGGATTGATCCGGCCGGGGCGGAAGCGTTATGGTAAAGTTTTCGAACACTTCTTCAACATCAGGTCTTGCGGCGATTTCGGCGATAACCTCCGGTCTCGCTCTTACGAGAACGATGTTATCGATCCAAAATTGCTTGACCTTCTGGACCTTGCCCGCGACCTCGGATCTCTGGAGGAATCTCACCAGACCATCCTGAGATCGCCTGCTCACCGTGCGGAGCTCGTTGAAAACGGCCAACCTGTTCCCCCTGAGAGGCGTGAGGTCAGCGCGGCTCTGCATCCGCACGATCGCCGTAACAAACTCATCCGGCTGTGCGCCGGAAAGCTGAGCAGCGAGTTCTTTCGAGATCTTCGGTCTCGAATCCAGCTGCGCATCCACAGGATGAACAGCCGGTAACAGAATCAGCAGGACCAGAAGAACCGCCGCGCAGCCGAAAAGCTTGTGCTTGTGTATCATTGCAAATCCTTTCTCTCTTTCACTTCGGAAATTGCTTGTGCTTTTCATACACATAATGGTCGGTTTTCTCCGGGTCCTTTATTCTTTTTTCTTCTCGGGTCCCTTGATCTCGAACCAGTTTATATGGTAATCCTCGACCTCACCGAACAGGCACTCACCGTCGGGGCTCGTATCGGGATCGTCGTAGGAAATGATCCCCCTCGCCCAGACCCTGCCCTCGATCTTGTCCACGGTCCCCGCGATATAGACGAGCTCGGCGGTCTCGGGTATACGGAACATGGTGAGATAGCTGATTTCGAGAAAGGAACTGTTCGTAGGAAAGTATTCTTGAAGGTTCAGATGCTCTTCGAGCATCTTCTCGTTCTTTCCCCACGCGCGATCGTTGTTGAAGTCCACCCACAGGTGAAGGTTGACGTCCTGCTCGAACTCGGTGGCCGATCTCTGATCGGCGTTCGGTATTCTGATCTTCCATCTGACCAGTGCCCACTTCTTGGGATGCCAGAGGTTTGCGTTGATGAACCAGATGCCATCACAATCATCGGGTGAGTCACCGAGCTGTTCAATTCCCTTTTCCCACATGTGGACATGAGGGTAATATGCGGGGGCCGGTCCGGGTGTTATCTTCGGCGGGAGTATATCCTGTCCCTGCAGAAGCACAACCTCCCCGGTCCTCGAGTATGTCTCGATATCCACTTCCTGCGGCAGCCCCTCCTGATACAGATAAATCACATTACTGTTGAGTGGCTGCAAGGGAACCTTCACCTGAGCATTAAGGGCGGAAATCGCAAACAGCAGGCAAACAATGCCTGCGATGAGAGTGATCCGATTTCCATTCATCCTATTCCTCCTCTTGCTCGATCGCCTTCTGTAACTGAGAAGGCGGCGTGATAGGAAAACAATTTATAGCGCCAGGCGGTCACCTCCCTTCCAAGCCCGCCACAATACGGGCCCCGTGGTTTCCAGCCAATAGTGTAATCAGATGAACGTTCGAGAAATTTTTCGAGTCGAACCATCTCACCCCTCGTCCCGATACCCCACGATGAGCCGCACCTGAACAACCGGTCAGTCGACGATTATCGCAACATCTATTTTTTTAGGTAGAAACAGTGCTCAAGGGGGTGTTGATGCTTGCCGGCAAATACCGCCGGCCCCTCTTGAGGGACGCCGCCGCACAGATGTGTTAACCCAACACTCCTACCTTCGAGAAACCGGTCTTTTAGGAAATGATCTCCGCAAGCTCAAGGAGCCACATTACGAATGCGAGGTCACCTCTTTGCCCAAAATCGGGTATATTGTACCATAGAAATCGTGCCGAGTCAACACGCGATAAAAACGCGGTGTTCTTGTGGGTTTTATGCGGTTACCTCTTCATAAGGCCTATGATCACCCTGCGAAGCTCTACCGCGGTGTAGGGCTTTGCAATAACGCCTTTGAATCCGTAATCCTCGAAGTCAGCAATGACGGGATCGTTCGAATACCCGCTCGATACTATCGCTTTTGCATCCGGATCGATCTCGAGCAATTTTTGTATCGCCTCTTTCCCCCCCATCCCCCCCGACACCGTCAGATCCATGATCACTATATCGTACGGTGATCCCGACTCCGATGCGCTCCTGTACATCTCGATCGCTTCGGAGCCGTCACGGGCGCACTCCACTTCACATCCCCATTCCGAGAGCATTCTCGTAACCGCCCTGAGCAGGATTTCTTCGTCGTCCATGAAAAGGATCCTTCCCTTTTCACACGATGGATCGTCTTGTTCGGTTAGATCGTGCACGGTTTCCTCCTCCACGGCGGGCAGGTAAACATTGAAGGTTGCTCCATTTCCGAGAGAAGAATCAACCAGTATTTGTCCACCGTGTTTAGTGACAATCGAATAACAGATGGCGAGCCCCAGCCCGCTTCCCCTCTGCTTGGTGGTGAAGTACGGATCGAAGATCCTCGATATATAATCGGGATGGATCCCGACACCGGTATCGGTGACCGATACCTTGATGTACCTGCCCGGAAACAACGGCAACAGCTTCTCTCCCTCGAGGCAGGCATTTTCCGCCGCGACCGTCACGACACCGCCATCCGGCATGGCCTGAACAGCGTTTATCACGAGATTGTTTATAACCTGACCTATCTTGCCGACATCGACCTCGACGTTCCATAAATCATCGGCGATGCCGAACTCCGGCTGCACGCTCGATCCTCGCATCGCGAAAACGGTCGATTCCCGGATGAGCTCCCCGATTGAAGCCGGTTTCATGACCGGTATGCCCCCCTCGGAGAATGTCAATAGCTGCTGGGTCAGTTCCTTGGCCATGAGAGCCGCCTTTTCAGCCTCCGTGAGCCGGCTGCAAACCTCATCCCTGTCATCTGCGGCCATTCGCGCTAGATGGATATTCGCGAGGATGCCTGTCAGAAAATTGTTGAAATCGTGGGCGATGCCGCCGGCGAGAACTCCGACGGATTCGAGGGTGCTGGCCTTCTGAAGCTCCGCCTCCATTCTCCGCTTATCCGTCACGTCACGGAATACGAGAACGATTCCAATGACGTTGTTATCATGGTCACGCAGCGGCGCGCCGCTGTCGGATATGATCCTTTCCGTGCCGTCTCTCGAAACAAGGATCGTGCCGTTCCCAAATCCGATAACTGCGCCTTCGCTGAGTACCTTGTCTACCGGATTTTCGCATCGCTCGCGCGTTTTTTCGCTGAGGATATCGAAAACCTCGCGCAAATCCCTGCCAATCGCCTCCTGCTGACTCCAGCCCGTCAGACTCTCGGCGACAGCATTTATCAAGACTGTTTTCCCCTGCACATCGGTCGTGATGACTCCATCCCCAATGCTTCGCAGCGTTACCGCGAGCTGCTCTTTTTCCTTTGCGAGAGCCTCTTCGGCGCGTCTTCGATCGGAGATATCCCGGACAATGCCCTGTATGACTTTCTCACCGCGTACTTCGAACAGGCTGGATGAGACTTCGGCGGGAAAAATATCGCCGTTCCTTTTCCTGAAATCTATCTCGAAACTTACAAATCCGTCTCTCGAGATCCTGTCGAAGGCGTACTTCGATGCCCCGATCGCCTCGGGCGGATGGAGATCGGCGACCGAACATCTCATGATCTCCGCCTTTGAGTACCCGAACATATCGAGCGCCTTCTGGTTCACATCTATAATGTTCCCGTCGAGATTGTGCATGAATATCCCGTCATTGGAATTGTGGAAGAGATTGCCGTACTTTTCCTCACTCTCCTTCAGGGTGATTCGCTTTTTTGCCTCTTTCTCGGCCTTTTTTGCGCGAGGCTTCTTCGGTTTCCCGGCACGGCTCTTTGCGCTTTTTGTCTTTTTCAACGTACGCCCCTTGTCTTTTTGCCCCCGCTCTGGAACATGCTCGATAGCTTATCAACCGGCCTGCTATGAAGAGTGCACTTGTATTGCGGTGTTTTTCCTGAATCCCTGCATCGATAGTAGATTACATGGATTCCCATGAATTATCAACACCGATTTAATTATTGACAGAAAATAATTGATAAATGCTATAATTGCAATTATTGCAAGTCGTTTACCTGACGTTGTGCCGGAGTGAGTTTGCCGTGGCAATCATACACTCATTGAAAGATATCGTAGCGGCCTCGGGACTCACGAGAACCTGGCAGATCGTGCTCTGCAGTGTATTCGGCATCGCTATAGGTCTCGGAATCGTCGTCGTCCGGATCGCCAACGCCGTCTCATACCTTTCGGATAAACCGGAGACCTGCGTCAATTGTCATGTAATGACCGACGCCTACGCTACATGGCGGTTCAGCAGCCACGGCCGCGTAGCCGTCTGCAATGACTGCCACATCCCGCACGGCAATCCACTCGCAAAAGCAACTTTCAAAGCGATGGACGGCCTGAAGCATTCCTATGTATTTACGCTGCGAAACGAGCCGCAGGTGCTTCACACCTCGAAAAGGGCCGTTCGCGTTCTGCAGGCAAACTGTCTGAACTGTCACAGCAATCAGCTCATGATGGTCCGCCTGGCGGGAACCACGGAGAGGGAGTGCTGGGACTGCCACAAGATACATTCCTCTGTCCAGAGTCTCTCCGCCTCACCCCATGTGCTTCGGCCCCGGCTCCCTACAGCCGGACTGAAGTTAATGAAGAAGGGAGTCGATCGTGACAGCGACGTCACCACAGGAAAAGAATAAATCCTCGAACGCCAAGCTTCCGGCCTGGGCGGGAGCGCTGATCATTATCCTTGTCTGCGCCGTCGTCGTTCTGCTGGGATTCATGTCGGTATCGATTATGGAGCGGCGCTGGGAAGCGCAGCGGCCATCGATGGTTTACAAGCCTATCGACGAGTGGGAATCCGACAACGCCGTTTGGGGAGAAAGTTATCCGCGTGAATACGAATCGCATCTCAAATCAAAAATAGACGATACCAAAACCAAGTACGGCGGAGCGTTCCCGAGAGATTACCTCGAAAACGACCCGCTCCAGGTCATTCTCTTTGCGGGGTACGGCTTCGGCAAGGATTACTTCCAGGCCCGTGGACACTATCATTCGCTCGATGACGTCACCAAGACGAAGCGCATCAAGAAACCGTTCGACGCCGCGACCTGTTGGACCTGCAAGAGCACCGACGTGCCGCGTATCATGACCGCGTCGAGCGCGCGTGATTTCTACGCATCGAACTTCCATGATCTCGCCGACGAGATCGTCAATCCCATCGGCTGCCTCGACTGCCATGACCCGACTACAATGAATCTGCGCATTTCCCGGCCCGCACTCCAGGAGGCATTCGCACAGAGGGGAATGGATATCAACGCTGCTACGCACCAGCAGATGCGCTCGCTCGTGTGCGCCCAGTGCCATGTCGAGTACTATTTTAAAACCGTCAAATCCGAAAGTCTAGAAAACTACCTCACCCTTCCGTGGGAAAACGGAACAACCATCGAGGACATGATTGTCTACTACGACGGCATGGCATTTTCAGACTACACGCACCCGATCTCGAAAACGCCGATAATCAAATCCCAGCACCCCGATTACGAATTATTTCTCACCGGAATCCATGCCTACCGGGATGTCTCCTGTGCGGATTGCCATATGCCCTACCGTACCGAAGGAGGCATGAAGTTCACAAACCATCATGTCCAGAGCCCCCTGCTCAACATTGCCAACAGCTGTGCCGTTTGCCACCGGTGGAGCGAGGAAGAGATACGGACGAGGGTCGAGGCGATCCAGGAGAAGGTAGCCATAGCAATGCTCTCCGCGGAACGTGCCCTCACCCGTGCGCACTTCGATATCGCCGCGGCCATGCAGGCCGGCGCGAGTGACGGGGAACTCGTTGAAATGAGACATCTGTTGCGCCACGCTCAGTTCCGCTGGGATTATGTTTCGTCCTCCAACGGAATGGGATTTCACTCTCCCCAGGAATCGATGAGAATCCTAGGCGACTCCGTCAATCAAGCTCAGCAGGTGAGAATCATGGCCGTGCGTTTTCTCGCCGGGAAAGGATTCACCGGCGAACCACGCTATCCGGATGTTTCAACGCGCAAAAAGGCATGGAGGGTGGCGCAGGCATTTGTGAACGATGAACCGATCAAACTTCCGCTAAGTGAGAAGCCCGGTACACGCTAGATCCACATAGTGAG
>CBDUQN010000045.1:0-24822 GCA_965369375.1 uncultured bacterium
GAATGCTTCACCATGATAACTGTTTACTTGCTCTTACACAACACGGCGGTGACCGTTCCGGTAAAAAACTCCCCGGCTCCGGGCACCCTGGTCAGTGGTGCGAGCAATGCCAGTTTCGGCGGTTTGAGCTCCTCTGTGACGGTAACGAGCTCCGGATGCGACTCGAGAATCTTGCGGTAGCGGGTGATCGATATCCTGTTCAGCTCCGTCCTGTACTCCTCCATGAGTCGCGCGGCCTCCTCACCCGCCGCCTCGTTGCCCCGCTTCTCCAGCACCACCGTAAGCACTTCTTCGAGCAGTGTTTCCGAAAACAGCAGATGACACCAGGGGATCCGGATATAGTCGTAGAGATGCGAACCGAGCGGCGACCGCCACGGCGTGAAGAAGAGAAATATATGCCCGCCACGTTTCGCGACGCGTGTCAATTCGCCGAGCGCCTTCTCGGGATCGGGAAAATGCTCCATCGCATCGTTTGCGATGACGACATCGAAGGTCCCGCCGGGGAAGGGAAGCGTCTCCGCGTCGCCGACGATAAATGAAACGTCGGCGCCCCTTTCCCTCGCGAAGCGCACCGCCTCCGAGATATTCTCCCGCTCGATATCGACACCGGTCAACGCCGCACCGGCCTCCGCATACGCGACCGATTTCCCGCCGAGACCGCAACCGACATCGAGTACCGACTTTCCCTCGAGCGATCCGAAGTGGCGCGAGTACTCCTCGAGAAGATGCCGGCCGGTATCGTACTCCCACGCGGCATAGGCCTGCGCCGATTCCCTTCCACCCACGCGGGCCCGTGGGAAAAGCCTGTCCAGATAATATATGCAGACGGCGATAGCTCTCATCATCGATTCAACTGCGGCTCGCGTTCATTCTGAACCAATATCCATTCACACCGGTTACGTTCATGTACAGCCGATATCGATTCACGCAGCATGTGTTCATGCTCAAGTAACTCACTGAACGAGACGGCAGGTCGAAGCCGCCCCGTATGTCTCGAATTCGATCTTCCGGTAGGGCGCGAGGGCCGGCTCGTAACGTAACTAACGCCGCCGCCGTGCCGAGCATAGAGAGAACCGTTGATTCGATTGATTTGCGGATCAACGGTCTCGGTTCATCGAGAGACTCGGAAGCGAGTATCACAGCATTCGCCATATACATCGGCGTTCTTCGGCGGCTTATGCGGTTTGCGAAGGAGATCTCGTTTGCCGAAAACGGCGCGTCGGCCGCTGTCTCTACCCTGCTCAGGCCGCTGTATCCTTCGCACCTCTCTTCGCATCGAGGAACATATATGTACAGAGGACGGCATACAAGACTATGCCCAACCATTCCCCGTGCAGTCCATCGGCCCATCCGGTATTGAGCAACTCGTCCCAACCGGGCAGGACGAGCAAAGCGCTTAGCACTCCCATGAGTGCGCCGCCGGCGATAAATCCCGACGCGATGAGTATACCGCGCTCTTTTCTCCTCGCGTTCACCGTCTCGTTCCTGCTCCTCGTCGATACGAGATACGATATCAACCCCCCGACAAGGAGCGGCGTGTTGTACTGGATCGGGAGATACATGCCGAGAGCGAAGGCAAGCGGCGAGATTTTGATCAACTCCATAATGAGCGCTATGAAGATACCCGCGAGATACAATCCCCATGGAGCGGCCGTTTTCGCCATCATCGTTCGTATCACCGCCGCCATGGCATTTGCCTGCGGGGCGGGGAGCGCCTTCGGTCCCGTGAAACCATGGGTATGGTTGAGAAGCAGCAGGACACCCGTCACGCATGCGGCGGAAACGATGATGCCGAGAAACTTGTAGCTCTCCTGTTTGGCGGGGGTCGAACCGAGCCAGTACCCGACCTTGAGATCGCTGATAAAGGCGCCGGCGGTCGAGAGCGCCGTGCAGACGACGCCGCCGATGATGAGCGCCGAGACCATACCTGCGGGCCCCGAGAGCCCCGCCTTGACGAGTATCAGGCTCGAGAGGATCAATGTCATCAGCGTCATCCCCGAGACCGGGTTGACACCGACGATGGCGATCGCCCGCGCGGCGACCGTCGTGAAGAGAAAACTGATAACGGTGACCACGACGAGGGAGATGACGGCGAACTTCCACGTATCGACGACACCGAACCCGAAGAAAAGAACTATCAGCAGCAACGTAACGATGATCCCTCCGACCACCGTCGCCATGCTGAGATCGTGATCGGTCCGTTCGCCGCTCTCGGCGCGCGACTTGCCGGCGAAGATCTGCCTGAATCCGATGGAAAACGCCCGCAGGATGATCTTCGAATTCTTCAAGATACCGATCATTCCCGCGGCGGCGATGCCGCCTATCCCGATCGGTTGAACATAATTCGAGAAGATCTGTTCCGCCGTCATCTGGGAGATCGGCAACTCGGCGGCGCCGATTGGAATATCGATATGCTTGCCGAAGAACCAGACGGTCGGTATCAGAACGAGCCAGGAGATGAAGCTCCCCCCACAGATGATCGAAGCGAACTTTATCCCGACGATGTATCCGAGACCTACCACCGCCGATGTCACGTTGATCTTCACCACGAGCTTCGCTTTGTCCGCTACGCCTGCGAGGACCGACCAGACGCGTGTCGAGATTATCTCCCGCCAGACACCGAACGTGTGGATACAGAAGTCGAACAATCCACCGATTATCATCGCCTTGACGAGCACTCTCGCCTGCTCGCCCCCTCTCTCGCCGGTAACGAGCACCTCGGTTATCGCCGTTCCCTCGGGAAACGGCAGAATTCCGTGCTGTTCCTTGACGAAGAAGCGTCTGAGCGGAATGATGAACAGGACGCCGAGGAATCCGCCGAGCAGCGATGCGAGAAACGTCTGGTAGAAACGCAGCTCGAGATCGAGGATAAATATCGCCGGCAGCGTGAATATCATTCCCGCGACGACCACGCCCGACGCCGAGCCGATCGACTGGATGATGACGTTTTCCAAAATTGTGCTCCGGCGCGGGAAAATGCCGGAGAGGCCCACCGCAAGAATCGCAATCGGTATTGCCGCTTCGAATACCTGCCCTATCTTGAGCCCCAGGAAGGCAGCCGCAGCGGTGAAGAGCACCGCCATGAGAAGCCCGATCACAACGGCGCGGGCCGTCGCTTCGGGTATCGTTCTCTCTGCCGGCACGTACGGCGTGTACGTTTCTCCCGGTTCGAGAGGCTTGTACGCATTCGCAGGAAGCCTCTTCATCGTGTCCTGATGTTCCATGATCCCTCCTTTCAAGATCCTCGAAACAAACACGGTTTATCCCACGGAGTGTTTTCCGAAGATTAAAAGGAAAAGGACTCGAGCTGTCAACTTTTTATCAGGGAAACTCTCAGCGTTCGGAAAAATCTTCCGGTCGTCCACAACCGTCAAGAACTCTAGAGTGAGCTTATATGCCAAAACCAACTACGTAATGTTGTCTATCTCCAAGAGAAGTGGAACTGAAAAGTAACATACGCATCATAATATTTCATAAATAAGAAGAATTTGACCTAGAATCAGAAATCCACATTTTCTAAGGCGTGAAAATACTTTTACATAGATAGCAGCGATACGCTACAATAGCGTACGCTCAATACATTGTTTTCCGGCGAAAGTGAATTTTAATATATGAGCTATATACCTCCCAATCATAGAAAAGCGCTTTTTATTACCATCGCTCTATTATCTGTGATCCAACTAGCAGTTAATTCTACTCTGTTGCTAAAGGGAACAGAATACATTGCATCAATAATTACACATGATGACACCTATTATTATCTAGAAACAGCTTGGAACCATAAGCTTCTTGGCTTTCCAACTTTTGACAAGATAAATAATACAAACGGATTCCATTTTCTCTGGTATCTAATAATCTATTCGGTGGCGCATCTCGTGAATAGCAAGGAATCACTCGTTCCAATAACCCTCTTTATTTGCATGTTTTTAAATTCCATGTCGTATGTGTTTATTGCGAATATTGGATTGAAGTTAAAGAAGCCTATTTTTTCACTTATATTAGCATCTTGCTGGTTCTTATTTACCATCCCGCCTATTGGCAATGTCAACGGAATGGAAAATAGTATGCATTCTTTGATGTTTTGGTGGATAGTCAGTGAACTGCTAATCTTCACAATTCTCTTGAATCGCCAACACCCACTTAACTTATGCCGATTATCACTTGCTCTTGTTTTGAATGCATGGTCTCGACTTGATTCAAGCATAATTTCAGCAACAATATATGCATCCTGCCTGTTTTTTCTCATCGCCAAATCAGGCGGACTGAAAAATTTAATTAGAATTCATAAGAAATCTTTGGCTACATCATTAATGATCATTCTTGCAGGCGCATCAATTCAACTATCCTTATACTACATCTGGGGCAAGTCAATAATTCCTATCTCTGGAATAATCAAAATGTCAAACATCTTTCCCGATCCCAATTATTCTTTTATGCTAAAACTGTTATCCATCTTAAACCTAAGTGTGAATCTTCCTATTCACCTGCCCAGCGTTCATTACAATTTAGTGATTTATATTGCTGTAATAGCCACGATAATATATCGGCTTAGATCACAATCGAACACCCATGAAGAAAAATCATTTTACCTAACAGAGTTAATACTTCTTGTTTCGAGCATAATTTATATTCTGTATTTAGCAATTTCGCCATCGCGGCAATTCGACTACTGGTATTTTTCTCCGATAAAAATATTCTGCATCAGCACTTTAAGTTTGGGTTTTCTTTTTATTTCAGAAATATCAACGCACAGAATTCGGACGCCCATAGTAATTCTTCTGTTGCTCGTATCAATAATCATCGGCACTAAGCGCTTTTTATGGGTAGCGAATAAAAAGCCAAATCCTAAGGGCCTATATTATGTGCGGTTTCAAACCGCTTTATGGATAAAAAGCCAATATCCTGCGAGTACTACGTTTGCAGCATGGAATGCAGGCCAATTGGGATTTTATTCTAATCGCAAATTTGTTAATTTAGATGGGCTTGTTAACAACAAAGATTATTTTGATAGAATATTAATGGGCAAAGAACCGCTCAGCGTATATTTGAAGGAAAAAAACGTTCAGTACATAGTAGATTATTTCGATTACAGCCGGGATAATTTTACAGCTTCTATTCCAGTTGTTAAATCATTTCCGTTGGAGGGAGTAAGAGGAAATGGGCCGATGCGGGTATGGTCTTTTCATTCAGCAATAAATGAAATAGACGGCGGGTTTTATCCCAAAAAAAAATAGCTATGCTGGTGCACCAGAATGATTGAATTCAAGTAATACCGATAAGCTGAAAATGTTTAATTTCCCATATGACACTACTTTCCATTAAAGCTCCGTTTGTGATCCAATAATAATTCTTGTATACTTTTATCGAAGAAGCAACATTGGAACATGGATTGCAGTGCTTCGGCATAATATTTGAATACAGGCAAAAATATGAATTACCTCAATGTACTCGAAAACAGATCTATCTACATCATACGCGAAGCGTACGCCCGGTTCAGGGACATAGCGCTTCTGTGGTCGATCGGAAAGGACTCGACGACGCTTCTCTGGATAGTGCGAAAGGCCTTCTTCGGAAAGATCCCCTTTCCCGTTATCCACATCGATACTTCCTTCAAATTCAAGGAGATATACGAGTTTCGGAAACGGCTCGTCGAGCAGTGGGATCTCGATCTCATCATCAGCCGTAACGAGGACGCGCTCGGTGCGGGGATGACTCCCGAACGGGAGAAACTTGCCTGCTGCAATGCGCTGAAAACGGACGCGCTCAAACAAACCCTGCAGGAACGTGATTTCAGGGCGCTTCTGCTCGGGATTCGCCGGGACGAACACGGCATCCGGGCCAAGGAGCGATACTTTTCGCCGCGCGATAGCGACTTCAAGTGGAACTACAAGGATCAACCGGCCGAGCTATGGGACCTGTACAAATCGGATATCGAGACAGAACAGCACTTCCGGATTCATCCAATGCTGCACTGGCGGGAAGTGGACATCTGGCGTTACACCGAACGCGAATCGATTCCGGTAGTCGATCTCTATTTCGCCAAAGACGGAAAGCGGTACAGAAGCATCGGGTGTGAAACCTGCTGCGCGCCCGTCGATTCGAAAGCGGATAGCATAAAAAAAATCATCAAGGAACTCGAAACAACCAAGGTTTCGGAGCGGAGCGGCAGGGCACAGGACAAGGAAGACGCGTACACGATGCAAAAGCTCCGCAGCCTCGGTTACATGTAGCAACCATGACGAGAGAAATGGTAAAGACGGTATTTGTCGGGCACGTCGATCACGGCAAGTCGACCCTTATCGGCAGGCTGCTTCTCGACACCGGCTCACTCCCGAAAGAGAAAGTTGCCGAGGTCAGGAAGATCTCGAAGGAGCTCGGCAGCGACGCGGAGCTCGCGTACATCACCGATCAGTTGAAGGAAGAGCGGGAACAAAACATCACGATCGATACGACACAGACCTTCTTCAAAACGAAGAAGCGGGATTACGTCATCATCGATGCGCCCGGTCATGTTGAGTTCCTCAAGAACATGATGACCGGCGCGGCGCAGGCGGAGCTCGCCGTGCTGCTAGTCGATGCGCGCGATGGCGTTCAGGAGCAAACTACACGACACGCCTATATCATCAATATGTTCGGTATCGACACGATAATCACCGTCTTCAACAAAATGGACCTCGTCGGTTACAGCGAGAAGCGATTCGAAGAATTGAACCGCGAACTGCTCGGATCATTCGATAATCTCGCCACAACCTCAGCCCATAGCATCCCCGTCTCGGCGATCGCCGGTGAGAATGTTTCAAAAAAATCCTCGAAGATGAAATGGTACCGGGGAAAGACGTTTCTTGCCGCTCTCGATTCATTCACCCCCGATTCCATGCGCGGGAAGAGGCCGCTCAGGTTCACCGTTCAGGACGTCTACACAATCGACGGAGAAACGGTGTACGTCGGAAGACTCGTCTCCGGATCGATGCGGCGCGATCAGAAGATAACCGTGCTGCCTACGGTCGGGCATTCGGTGATCCGTGAGATCAAGGTATCCGGCTCAGAGAAAACTGAAGCGTATGAAGGAGAAAACCTCGGCCTTGTTCTCGCCGACGATCTATCGATCGAGCGGGGCACAGTGATCGTGCAACGGGAGGATCCGCCGGAGCCGACGCGTGTGGTAAGGGGAAACATCTTCTGGATGGCGGCCGAACCTCTGAGATTGGATGAGCCGATGACGCTGCGATGCGCGACACAGGATGTGGAATGCGTCGCAGAGCGGATAGAAAAGAGAATTGATTCATCGACACTCGAAGTCATCGAAACGGACGCCGCCGTGCTCGAGCAAAACGAGGCGGGCGTAGTGGCGCTGAAGACCGCGCGCCCGATTCTGGTGGAGGAATTCAGGTTTATCAGGGAACTGGGAAGATTCGTGCTCGAGCGCAACTGCAACGTCCAGGGCGCGGGAATCGTGGCACGCAGAGGGGCTGTACCGATCGAAAAGGCCTAGTGAAGCGGCGCTCCATCCATATCGAGCTCCCCGATCTCCTCATCACTGTATCCTGTTAATTTCAAAATGGTTGGAGCGATGTCGGTGATCGAAGGCCAGTCCGAGCGTATTCCCCTGCTGGAAAAGAGAACACCGGGGACAAGCGGCGGATCGAAGAGGTGTGAGCCGGACCACTTCTTGCGGTTGTCCTCTATCAATATCCCGGGAACGCCGCCGAGCGCCGTCTCTTTCGAAGCCCGGTATCCGATGTTGAATCCGATATAGAGATCCGGCATCGCTGCCGCATGCGGACCTCTGAATATATCCTCGCCCCTATAGACGCTGCTGACGACCGGTGATTGGAACCGCTTGTCATGCCAGCGCTTCAATTGCTCGGCGATCTCACGTTTCAGATCCTCGGCCTCCCTGCCGGCATGCACGATTCCGCCTCCCTCCCTGCCCTCGAGGTTGATATAGACCGCGCCGAAACCGATCGCGTACGCCTTTGTGCGTGACCAGTCGATATCCGCCAGCAGGTCCGCCCCTGATTCGGCGGCGGGGGAGGCGAGCTCGAGGTACCCCTTCTCACGCAGCCAGCTGTTCACGTGGACCGCTCGGCGAAAGGTCCCGCATCCATGATCGGATAGGATAATAAGGGTATCATCCGGCCCGAGGCGCCGCCGGATGCTTCCTACCATTTCATCGAGCTTTACGTACCAGTCTGCAATGGTGCTCCCATAGCGTTCTGCATGATCGGCGTTATAGAGGGGATGCCCGGTATCGATGCATCTCCAGAACATGTGCTGAACGATGTCCACGGAATCGAAGTAGCAGAAGATAACGGTGGCGGCGTTCTCATTCGCGAGCTCGTGGTCGAGGATCGCGCGCCGCTCTTCGAAGATCGTGCAGAGGTGCTCGAGAAACTCGTCTTCGTCGAGTCTCTGCTCATTAACCGCCCACGTGTCCGCCGGCATGCCCTGCGTGTGAAAGAGACCGATCGTCCCGGCTAAATCTCTGCTGTACCTCCCGGGATGCGATATCGGAAAGAACGGATCGCGAGGATCGAAATTAACCGGACTCGCGTAGAGCTTGAAGTGGGGATCCGTCTCGCGCAGGAGGAATCTGACGATCCCCCGCACCTTCTTGAAGAGACCTGTCTTGAAGGTCACCTCCCGCCATTCGCTCCACCGGCCGACGACGAGATCGAATTCCTTCCCCTGGAGAAGCACCGCGGCCCTGTTCCCTTTCACGGTGACCTTGAATGGAACCGTGACGTTATCCCTCCCGTCCCCTGTTGCAGGACCGATGAGTGTGCAGAGGATGGTGGAGGATTTCCTTACCGAAAAGACGTTTCCCTCGATTTCCCCCTCATCCACTCCGGGAGCCTTTTCCGACGTGTAATACGAAAACGTTCCTTCCGTTCTCAGGACATCGGGAACCCCCATACCGGAGAGCATGCGCCCGTGAATGCGATCCGGCGGAAAGGTGAGCGGACAGGAGATCACGACGGTCGGCACCCTCTTTGCCGATGTATAGTGCCAGAACGCCTTGCTCTTCACAACGCGCTTCGCGCGGTCTTCCTCGATGTTCGAGAGAGAGAGCTCGAGCCGGTACGTCGAGGGGTCTCTCGCGATAAAATCGAAGATGCCGTTCTTGCCGGGATTTTGCCCCGTGGCGAATCCTGCCCAAGCAACGGGCGACTGGGAAGGATTCGTCGTCGCGAGCGGCCGGTACGAACCGTGGCTTCGAAGCTCTGAGAAGCTCGGCAGCTTCCCCCGTTTGATCATCGGCTCCATGACTGCGGGACTCAGGCCGTCGAGCCCTAATATGACGATCTTGCCCATGCTCTTTTTCTTGCTACCGCCCACAGGCGAATCCACCCGCTTTCACATAGGTTCTTCAGTATGCTGACATACAATGCGTATCGTAGTATAATCCGCGTACATTTTCAATCTCGCAACGCCGGCATGCCCCCTCCCGATTGTTTGCTCCCAAATGTGGGTGAGGGGGTCAGAACACGGGATTTCCGGGATCATTGCGCAATCATCTAAGTGGCTATGATAAACTATTTTATGATAGCCGGACCCAAATTTGCCTATCGATATCCAGGGAGCTTAGCGGTCAATCGATCAACGGTGGAAATATTTACCCCGATGGCCTCTGATTTGCAAAGACCCACAAATACTTGAGGAATACCTCGAACTGGGATATATTTTTGTAACTATGGAACTTCAGTGGGTCGGGATCCCGCAGAGGAACCAATATAAATCGATTTGGCATTTTTCTATCGAGGGAACCACCATTCACGGGAGGGCACGAGAATGAAGATCCTGGTCACCGGCGGTTTGGGAACGGTCGGGCATGTGCTCGTCAAGGAATTGCATTCACGGGATCACGAGGTGTGGATCTGTGACCTGCCTCACCACCACAGCTACCACTACATCAGGTGCGACGTCGGCAGCTTCTGGCAACTGAAGCGGATTTTCGAGGACCACCAATTCGACGTCGTCTACCACCTCGCAGCCGAATTCGGGCGCTGGAACGGAGAAGATTTCTACGACACGCTCTGGCGTTCAAACGCGATCGGCACGAAGAACATCATACGGATGCAGGAGAAGCATCGATTCAGACTGATACATTTCAGCAGCTCCGAGGTTTACGGCGATTACGACGGCGTGATGAAAGAAGACGTCATGGATAAGTACGAGATCAAGCAGCTCAACGATTACGCCATGACGAAATGGGTCAACGAGATGCAGATCATGAACTCGGCCTCAATGCACGGCACGGAGTCGGTCAGGGTCAGGCTGTTCAATACGTACGGACCCGGCGAGTACTTCAGCCCATACCGCAGCGTCATCTGCCGCTTCATCTACTGCGCCCTTTTCGATATTCCCTATACCGTGTACCTCAATCATCACAGGACATCCACATACGTGACGGATACCTGCAGAACGCTCGCCAATATCTCTGAGCGATTCAAACCGGGTGAGGTGTACAATATCGGCGGCGATCAGTACCACGATATCAAATATCTCTCCGATCTGATCCTGAACCACCTCGGCAAAAACGACAAGATCGTGACCTACTCGGAAGGCGAGCCGTTCACGACGAAAGACAAGAAGGTGGATCTCGGCAAAGCGAAGAAAGATCTCGACCACAAGATAACCGTGGCCCTCGAAGAGGGAGTCCCGAAGACCGTCGATTGGATGAAATCGGTCTACCTGCGCGATGATACCGACACCGATCTGACCCGGTCGCCGCACTCTCAGATCGATGTATAGGAGGTTTCAATGAACGTCCTCGTAGTGGGAGCCCATCATGACGATATCGAGCTTGGCTGCGGAGGCACCGTGGCGCGGCTCTCAGCGGAAGGCCATACCGTATACGGCATCGTGCTGACCAATTCCGAAACGCACTACGATCTGCGCGATATCCACCGGACGAAGCAGCAGGCGATCGTGGAAGCGGAAAAGGCGGCCGAAGTGATCGGTTTGAAGCTCGTGGAGTTCGACTATCCCCAGGCCGACAACGGAATGTTGCTCTACGATGTCGAGTTGATGCGTCGCATCGAGAAATTCATCGTCGAACACGATATCAA
Organism: uncultured bacterium; assembly: GCA_965369375.1. Lineage (GTDB taxonomy): Bacteria > Krumholzibacteriota > Krumholzibacteriia > Krumholzibacteriales > Krumholzibacteriaceae > CBDUQN01. The sequence continues at coordinate 11,073 of CBDUQN010000045.1, forward strand.
ACTCGTCTTTTCACATTGGCAGTACGACATGAACACCGACCACGAGGCGGCGGCGAAGATTACGACCGTCGCGGCCCGCCACGTGCCGAGCGTTCTCATGTTCCGGAGCAACTGGTATCAGCCTGACCGAGCCTTCAACGGCATTTTCTACATCGATATCAGCGAGTATATCGAGAAAAAGATCAAGAGTCTCGAAAGCTACTCGGTGGAGATCGATAACCGCAGCCATGAATGGATAGATTCGTTCATCGACCACAACCGGAGCTTCGGATTCAGCATCGAGAAGGAGTACGCCGAGGTTTTCGAACCGATGCGGTATACGCTGCTCAGTCCGATCGATTACAGCAAGTAGTTTATTCTGCGCATCCTTGAAAGTCCGGTTACAGATATGCAGGAAACAGAACAGAGAAAAAAATCGATTTTCCATGCATACCGCGAAAGGCGAAAGAGCGAGATACGCGATTTTCTCGATTCCGTTGCCGAGGACCGCGAGAAATGGATTCGCCGAAACAGATATTTCTATAGCCTCGTCGAGCAGCTCTTTACGTTTCATATCCCCCCCGGACATCGCGTGTGCCACTTCGGATGCGACTCCGGACATCTGCTCCAAAGCCTCGAGCCATCGACAGGGGTCGGCGTTTGCCTGAGCGACCGGTTTGTCGAGATATGTTCCGAACGGTACCCCGATTTCACATACTACGGTGACGATTGGGAATCGGCGCTCGAGGGCGAGAAGTTCGATTATATCATTCTGACCAACTCCGGTTACCTGTTCGACATCCAGGATGCGATCGAACGCCTTTCACGATTCTGCCATCATCGCTCGAAGCTCCTTATTCTCAATTACAACTATCTCTGGGAACCGCTCTTCGCACTGGGAGAGAAACTACGCATCCGCATGCAGCAGCCGGTGGCAAGGCAGAATTGGATTTCCACGCACGTTATCATGGATATGCTCCGCCTCGCGGGAATGGAAACGGTGAGATGGGACGCGCACATCCTGATACCCTTTTTCATTCCCTTCGTGTCGTGGTTCTTTAACAAATTCTTTTCGAGCGTCTTTCCTCTCAGGTTTTTATCGATTACGCATATCCTCGTCGCACGCCCGATGACGACGCCGCCGAAACCGGTTACCTGTTCGGTGGTGGTGCCGTGCAAGGATGAACGTGGACACATACGGCCGATCGTCGAGCGTATGGTTCCGGTGGCGGACCGCACCGAGCTCGTCTTCGTCGATGATTGCTCCACGGACGGGACCGGCGAAGAGATCGAGCAGCTCATAAGAGAGTACCCCGAAAAGAACATCATATGCGTAAAGGGTCCGGGCATCTCGAAGGGCGATGCGGTCAGAGCCGGTTTCCACGCCGCGAGCGGTGACATCCTTGCCATTCTCGACGCAGATATCGCCGTGGCGCCGGAGGAACTGCCAAAGTGCGTCGATCCGATCCGGTATGGATACGCCGATTTCGTCAATACCGTCCGTTTCGTTTACCCTCAGCATGTCCGCGCCATGCGTATCCTCAACATCCTCGGCAACAAAGCATTTGCGCTCCTCTTCAGCGTCATGCTTCAGCAGCGCATCGGTGATACACTGTGCGGTACCAAAGTTTTCTGGAAGAGAGATTACGAGAACATCGAACGGTATAAGGATTTCTGGATATGGCGTGATCGCTGGGGTGATTTCGAGCAGCTGCTCGGCGCGTCCAAACTGGGGCTCAAGATCGTCGATGTCCCGGTCCACTACATGGAGCGCACATACGGCGAAACAAAGATGAAGAACAGGCTGGAGAACGGATTGCTGATGCTGAAGGTATCCCTGGCGGGACTGCTTAAACTGAGACTGAGATAAGCGTTTTGGTGTTTTGCGCTGCTGATAAGATCAAATCCACTCCCCCTGGGATGCCGCCGTCACCCTCATCGCCAAGAAAATAGCCTGCCGGACCTGGAAGGCAAACGATGAATATCGCAATAATCAACGCCGAATCACGAAAAGCCGTCTCGATCATCAGAAGCCTCGGGAAAGCCGGGCATGGCATTATCACGTTCAGCTTCGAGAGGATATCGTTCGCGGGATGCAGCAAATACGTTCGGAAGAATTATTATATCAAGAATCTTGATGCACATAACTTGTCAAAAGCGTTCCGGCATCACAGTATCGATATAATATTCCCCATCGAGGATTCATCGATTGAGTTTATCGGCCGCAATAGGGATCACTTCAAAGACTTTGTGCTGATAATACCCGATTACGAAGACTTTATACTCTTTGCCGACAAGGCGAATACGGTTAATCTCGCCGCCGAAAAGCTGATCCCCGCGCCCGAAACGATGATCCCTCAATCACTCAAGGCTGCCGAGGAATACCTGAATAGCTGCACGGAATTTCCCCTCGTAATAAAACCGCGCAGGTCAAGCGGCTCCATCGGACTCAAGATCGCTAAAAATAAAACCGAGGCGATAAACAGCTACAGAACAATCTCTGAACGATTTTATCTTCCCCTGATCCAGCAGTTTATTCCGCCGGGAGGAAAGGCCGTCGGAGCCGAGTTTCTCTTCTTTCGCGGCGAAGAAATCATGTCTTTCTCGCACGAGCGGATAAGGGAATTCCCCGTAAAAAACGGGCCGAGCACGTATTGCAAATGGTATAAAAGCGACGATGCATTGAACGCGGGGAGAAAGCTCTTTCGGGATTTAAACTATTCGGGCTTCGCCATGGTGGAGTTCAAGGAACACCCGCAAACCAAGACCCTCTATCTCATGGAAGTCAACCCACGGCCATGGGGCTCGATCACCCTTCCCATCTCGATGGGTTATGATTTTCCCAATGAAGCCATACGGGTGTTTTCCGGCCTGGAGGGTAACTCTAGCCCTGCCGGTGCCGCAACAACCGACCCCGACGAAGACTATTTCATGAGATGGTTCCTCCCAGGGGACTTATTGAGCATCGTGCTGGACGATAGGATGTCTTTAGTGGAAAGACGCAGAGAACTTTTTAGAAAATATAATAATACAGAGTACCAGATCATGAGCAGGGATGATCCCAAGCCCGCATTATGTATGATACTGAAGTTGTTCCTGAATCTCTTCAACGCGAACTACATTCGAAAGTATCTGTTGCGAAAAGGGTAAACACCGGCAGCAGGAAGAAGCGATGAACTGGAAGACATTCATAGGCGTACTGATCAGCGCTCTCTTTCTCTATCTCGCCTTTCGAAAGGTTGATCTCGATGAGCTTCGCACGGCATTCGAAGCGGCCAAGTACCATTACATGATCCCTGCGATGCTCCTTCTGCTGTTGAGCCTCTTTCTCAGAACAATCAGATGGAAATACCTCCTGCAGCCGGTGAAAGACATATCAATAAAGAGTCTCTACTCCGCGGTAATGATCGGCTTCATGGCCAACAATCTACTGCCGGCGAGACTGGGAGAAATCGTCAGGGCGTATGCGATTGGAGAAAAGGAAAAGGTAAGCAAGAGCGCATCGCTCGCGACCATCGTTGTGGAACGTATATTCGACGGCTTTACGATCCTCTTCTTCCTGGCGATCATCCTGATATTTTATTCATTCTCGTTTCCCGCATGGTTGAAAAAAGCCGCATACATTACCTTGGCCTTCTATGTTCTCGCCCTCCTGTTTTTAATTCTATTAAAGCTCAAGACGCAAACGGCCCTCAAGATAGCGGAAACAATGCTGCGGCCCTTCCCGGATAGGTTCAAACGGCCGTTCCTAAAGCTATTGAATTCATTCATCATCGGATTGCAGTCCTTACAAAATTTTAAAAACGTGGCATTTTCTTCGTTCCTGTCGCTTCTCATCTGGCTCCCCCATATCTTTATCATCCATATCATTCTGGTTTCGCTCGGCATCGAGCTCCCCGTTTTCGCCTCGGCTGTACTTCTCGTAGCCCTCGCGATCGGTGTCATGGTTCCTTCCGCGCCAGGATTTATCGGAACGATCCAGTTCGTATGCGTAACGGTACTGTCCCTGTTCGCCGTGAGCCGGAGCCAGAGCTTGAGCTTTTCAGTTATCTATCACGTGACAATTTTCCTTCCCGTGACGATAATTGGATTGATCTATCTCGCAGCAGAGGGATTCTCATTCGGAGAAATCAGAAAATCGGTGAGCACTATGGCGAACAATATAACCGAGGGCAGTGATCAAAATTGAAGAAACGCCCTTCAATAGTGAAAAAGGCCGTGCGAAAAACGCTTGCGTCCCTCGATAGCGCTATTGCTTTCGTTCTCTTTTACAGCGGCTTCGTATATATCTTTTCGAGAATATATGCAAGAAATCGGGTCACGATCGCTTTCTACCATGAAATAGGAGATGACCGGGGAGTGCTCGGGAAGGCGGCGGTCAGTCCGCAAACGTTCAAAAAGCAGATCCAGTACATGGCGGGGCTCTACAACGGGATCTCGCTGAACGATCTGCACGGCTGCCTCGAAGGAAAGAATCCCGTTCCACGCTATCCACTCGTTGTGACCTATGACGGCGGATTCATCGGAAACCATACGCACGCCTATCCCGTTTTGAAGAAACACCGTATTCCCGCAACGATATATCTCGTAACCGAATATCTGGAAAAGCAGGTAACACCCTGGCAATTCAGGCTGCGTTATATAATAAAAAACACACCCAGGAATTCATTTGCGGTCACTCTGGTCGATTTCGATAAAACGTTCCGTCTCTCGGATCTCGACGAAAGGATCTCCTGCTCATATGAGCTCGGAAGATATTTAGCGGCCATGCAGCCGGAGGAACGCGAGGCAATCGTCGATAGCTTCGCACGCGAGCTCGATATCCCGGTCGATTCCATTCCCTCGAACCTGTTCCTCACAGCCAAGGAGATAGGCGCCCTGGGTGCGGATGAGCTGATAGACTTCGGTTCCCATACGCTGTCTCATCCGAGCCTCGTTGCTATTCCATCGGAAGAGGCGCACAGGGAGATCTCGGAATCTAAATTAAGAATTGAGAAATTAACCGGCAAGGAAACAGCCTCATTTTGTTATCCATACGGACATTTCTCCGAAGACACGAAGACTCTCGTTGCTCAGTCCGGCTACGATTCCGCAACGACAACGGCATTCGGGCTGAACTCGAAAAGTGCCGACCGGTACGAGCTGAAGAGGATAGGCATCCAAGATGTCCCGCTATTTATTTTTGCCGCCGAACTGTCAGGTTTGTATCGATCGGGAACAATGTTGACCCTGTTGGATAAAATAAAGAAGGGCTTCGGAGCAAATAGAAGCGAAACCGATACGGAATGAAAAGCATGAGTGCTGATCCGGATAATAATATGATATCGAAGCGTTCCCGAATCGGTGCCGCCGATGCGAGCGGTGATTCAAAGTTTGACAAGCCGTCCCGAATCGGTAATGCGGCTTTCGGTGCCATCACATTTATTGTCATAGCTCATTTTATTTTATTAGCCGCTTCTCGGTATATTCCCTCGCAGCGCTTTCTGTTTGCATTTTACTTTGTTTCTCTCGTTTTCGTGCCCGGGTACCTGCTTTCGGCTATTTTTTCGCCGGGCACAAATCTTCCGGTGAAAATAATTGTCTCGGCTGTCTTCGGGACGGCCCTTTTGTATCTGATATTGATCGTCTTCGCCCTGTTCCGGTTTGATATATTCTTTGTCGGAATCGTCGTGCCGATCATCTCTCTCGCGCTCGTGCTGCTGTTCCGTTTCAGGGTTCTGAAACCGTATCAAACGGGGGGAGCTCTCGGCGGAAGCCTCCCTCCCATTCCCGCCGCCGTTTCCATAGTGCTTGTCATCCTGATCGTCTTCGCAACCGTGCTGATACTGAAAACGGGGGACCCGGTTTACTATACAAGCGACTCACCAGATCATATCGCCTACATTCGCGCGATCTCGAGATCACACGAAGCATTTCCCTCCGATTTTCTCTATCGGGAAGGAGGCACGCTCACGCGTGATATCCGCAAAGGGCTCGGGCACGCACTGTGGGGAACGATCAACGTGCTGACGGGACGCACCGATGCCTATCACATCTGGCCGCTGATCTCTCTCTTCGGCTCGATCCTGATAATTCTCTCGCTTTTCAGCGCCGGAGTGCTTCTCTTTCGCAATGCTACGATAGGGCTGCTTGCGGCGATACTCTTCCTTTTGAGCTACCACGGCGGGCTGGCGGGACGGCAGCTTATCACCATCGCCTATTCTTTCCCGTTCGGAAAGATATACCTCGTAGCCTTCCTGACAGCGCTGACTGTTTACTTCTCCCGGCCGCGAATCGATCTCCTCGTGTTCGCAGCGGCCGCTTCAATGGCCGCAACGGGAACCCATATCAACCACTTTTTGATCATTGCCTTTTTAATAGCCGTCTTTTCAGTTGTCGCATCCCTTCAATCCACGGGAGAAGATAGGAAATATCTTTGGCAACGGATTATCCCCATGCTCGCTATTATTATAATAGGCGTCAACCTGCCGTACCTGCTGCTCCGCTACGTAAGGGACTACGCTCCGAACAACGAGATCCATACGCACATACAGGGCATCTTTCATTTAACCGATAATCTCTTTATCATCAATCCTGTAGTGTTTCTCCGCATTTCCGTTTCACTTTCTCTTCTCTCTCTATTATCTGTATTCATACTGTGGAACAGATCGCGCAGTGATAAAAACCTGCGGTTCCTCCTGTGGGGCGTTATCGCCGTCTATGGTACCGTATTCAATCCGATACTCGTTCCCCTTATCATCAGCAAGATATCATACCTCCTGCTGCGTCTCGAGTTCGCGATACCCTCCGTGCTCGTTTCAGCCTATTTATTGTACGCATTGTGGAATAGGACTCGGGGGCGGAAATCGTCCCTCTCCGTCCGCTCCACCGTCATCGGATGGATCGCAGTCCTGCTGCTCATCGGTTACCCGTTACTGAAAACACCATCGGGATTCGCCTATTCAGCAGGGAAGCTGTCAAAGCTCGAGCGCTCGAGCTGTCTCGACCTTGCCGGCCTGTTCGAGAAGATAAATGAGGATATCCCGGCCGGCAGCGTTATCGCTTCAGATCCGGTTACGAGTTACAGCATCCCGGCCTTTACCGATCAATTCGTCGTGTGCACGTTCGATCAGCATTCGATTCCAAACGACTCGACCGCCCTTGTTCGAATTCTCGATTGCAGGGATATCTTTCTGCCGGGAATGGCCGTTGGAGAGATCGCTGCAATGCTGAACACATACGATGCCGGCTACCTCGTCATCAACGGACGCATTCCGTCGACAATCTCTCCGATGTACTGGAGACCCGATCGGCGGGACGCGGCATATGCGGTGGAGAAGTTCTCGCGCGCTTCCGATTTGTTTAAAGTCATATATCACAAGGATTCATTGACATTATTCGAATATACGAATCGGGCATTCGCCGACTCATCGATGGACGAGCCACACTCTGACAGGTTCTTGGGGCCCGAGGTCGATATCAGAGAAGCTCTCGCGCTGCCCGATGCGGGCGAACCGGACTTGCATGTCAAAGCCGTCCGCGTGAATCGCACGAGCGCATCGAGGGGAGATACGCTTCATATCACGATTGAGTGGGTCGCCACACGAGAGTTGAACCCGAGAAGCTACATTGCCCGCGTGAGATTCGATACGCATTTCGAGAAAGGCCCTCTCTACAGTGACTCGTATGGAAAAATCTACAGAAAAATACTCGAGCGAATCCGCACCCACCGCTTCCGCTTCACTACGGAGCACCTGCCGCTGAACGGCACCTATCCGCCCGACAAATGGCCTACTATGCAGGTGGTGCGCGATGCGCTTTCGGTAAGGATACCGGACGATATCGCCACCGGGGTGTATTCGATTTCTATAAAGATGTCGACGAAAACCCATTACCCGAATTACACATTGAAGGATATCTTTACAAACGAGGATCAGATCAGCGGCGTCGTAATGGCCAAGATCCTTATTGAATAATATATCGGCAACGGGGTCATGAGTTGCACGGGCAAGCAATGTAAGAAGGGAGCAAAACAATAGCCTTTATCAGGAGAACCGGCGGGATCTTCAGCACAAACATCGTGATAGCGGGATTCACGATAGTGACCGGGGTAATCATCGCCCGGTCTCTCGGGCCTGAGCTTCGCGGGCAGTACGGGCTCGTGATTTATGCCGCGAGCCTCGTCAGCCTAGCCAATTTCGGGCTGGCCCCGGCAATCACCTATTATACGGGGAAGAAAGAACTCGACAGATCGAAGATATTGACATTCGTGATAACAAGCGCCCTTGTGATCGGCATAGCGTTTTCCACGATGTTCTATTTTATATATCCCCATATACCCGGAATCTGGACGGGCATTCCGCGGTTTACCATGATCATAGGGCTCATAGCCATACCTTTTGCATTTCTCATCAATTTCTTCAACGGCTTTCTCATCGGACAGCTCAAGGTCAGGCAGCACAACATCATTAATCTCTTGCGGGGGCTCTTCTACATGATCCTTATCATCACCCTCCTTTTGGTAATGAAGGGGAAGGTCCGCTCCGCTATCACCTCCTATACGTCGGGAATCGTTATCGCCGCCGTTCTCGGGCTCCTCCTGTTCAGGGGAGGCATCAAACCCTCACCGATCGATATATCGTTTGCGAAGCCGTTCTTCAGCTACGGCATCAGGGCATACCTCGTCCTCGTATTCACCTTTCTCAATTACCGGCTGGATATCCTGCTCGTCAAACACTTCCTCACCGACAGTGATGTCGCATTCTACCAGATAGCCGTCAATGCGGCCGAGCGGCTCTGGTATATCCCGAATGCGCTCAATCACATTCTCCTGCCGACACTCCTGATGATGGAACGGGGATCCGCGGAATTCACCGCCAAGGTTTGCAGGAACAGTCTGATGATCATGGCGATCCTTTCCCTCTTTCTACTCTTCGCCGGAAAGTACTTCATTGTCCTTCTCTATGGTGAGGAGTACTACCGCGTGGCGCACGCCCTCTACTCGATACTCTGGGGAATAACGATCACCACACTGTTCAAGGTTCTCTCTGCTGATTTTGCGTCCCGCAGGCAGCTCGGCATAATCGGATTTGCGGCGGGCACGGGGGTCGTCGTGAACGTCGCAGCCAATATCTACCTGATACCCCGTTTCGGCATCGTCGGCGCGGGCGTTGCCACGAGCCTCTCCTACACGGTTCTCTCGATCATCCTCATCATTTTCTTTGTCCGCAGCCGAAAGGTGAGGGTGCGGGATATACTCTTTCCCGTGCGAGAAGATTTCGCGAGCTATCGTGAAGCGATAAAGAAGGGACTCCGGCTTATACGCGGCAAAAATAATCAGGAAGAAAAAGAGAATTGATAATTATCTATAGCCCCTGCGGTTTCGAGGGAAGGGGAATCTGCTCCATCTCGAGGTAGACACCCGATTTCTCATATACCTGCTCGCGCACGAGGGCTATCAGTTCCAGAATATCGGCTGCCGTGGCGTTTCCGACATTGAGAATAAAATTGCAGTGACTTTCATTTACCACCGCATCGCCGATCCGCAGTCCCTTGCAGCCCGCTTCCTCGATGAGGCGGCCGGCGTAATCTCCCGGCGGCCGTTTGAACACACTGCCGGCGTTCGGCGGCTCGAGCGGGAAGTTCGTGCGCCACGTCTTCCACTCATGCTCGACGTCCCTCATGATCGTCTCGGGATCGCCCCGGCGAAGCCGGAACTCGATCCTAGCGATGAGCCAATCGGTCTCCTGAAAAGTGCTCGAGCGGTACCCGAACGACAACTCGTCCCGCTTGAAGATGCGCTCCGCGCCCGAGGAGGTGATAACCTCGACCTGTTCGATCAACGAGGCGGTATCATCCCCCACAACCTTCGCATTCATCAGGACGGCGCCGCCGACCGTTCCGGGAACTCCGGCGATAGGTTCGAATCCCGATAGCCCTTCCGCCGCTGCGGCACGAGCGCAATCGACGACACTGACACCGGCATCGGCGATAATATTTCCGCCGTCCAGAAACCGCACTTCCGCATCATGGCTGGCGACCTTGAGCACAATCCCCTCTATGCCCTCGTCCGGCGCTATGACATTGGATCCGGCGCCGAGTATGGTGAGCGGGATTCCCTCTCGTTTCGCATACCGGTAGATCCAGGCTGATTCGGAACTGTCCCGGGGACAGGCGAGTATCTCCGCCTCACCGCCGACGCGGTATGTGGTATACCCGTGCAAGGGCTCATTCAAAAGCACCTTGCCTTTTATATTATTCTTGATAGTTTCTGCTGCTTGCACAATGCACCAAGCGTTTTCAGCGCCGAGTCCGATGCGAGACTGCTACTTCTTTCTCCTGATTACAGCACCGAGCTTTCCCAGCTTGCGTTCTAACTTCTCGTATCCGCGATCTATCTGGTAGATGTTGTCGATTACCGTTTTGCCGTTTGCAACGAGACCGGCAAGCACCTCGGCCGTGCCGCCGCGGAGATCGGTCGCTTTGACGCGTGTGCCCTTGAGGTGCTTTCCCCCGTGAACGACCGCGCAGTTGCCGAAATGATCTATCTGCGCGCCGAATGCGCGAAGTTGCTTTACATACTGAAAGCGATCGGTAAATCGCTGATCGGTTATCGTCGAATCACCGTGAGCGGCGAGGGCAAGGGCCGCAAAGAGCGGTTGCAGGTCGGAGTTGACTCCGGGATAGGGAGCGGTGAACATATCGAACGGCCTGATTCCCTTCTTGCCGGAAACATAAACCGATCCGCCCCACTCGAAGATCTCTATCCCCGCCTCCTTGAGGTACTGTGTATCGACACGCAGCACGCTGAGATCGTAGTCCTTTATCACGATCTCCCCCCCCGTCATTCCAGCCGCGATCATGTATGTCATCGCCTCATCGCCGCCATTCATGATCCGGTATTTCGTACCCTTGAGGCTTCGCACACCCTCAATCTCTATGAGACGGCTCGACATCTTGATCTTCGCCCCCATGCTGATCAGGAAATTGGCAAAGTCCTCGTTTTCCGGACGGGTATTGGCGTTTCGAAGCGTCGTTTTTCCCTTGCCGAGGCATGCCGCGAAGATCACGTTCTGCGTGCCGGTCGTCGATGGCAGGTAAAAATCGACATCGGCGCCTTTGAACATCTTCACATCACCGGTCACACCCTTCTCGTCGATATTCATCTTTGCCCCAAGCGCCCTGAGACCCTTCAGGTGAAGATCGAACTTCCTCGTTCCGATGTCACACCCCCCGGGAAAGGGCAATTCAACGCGGCCGAAACGCGCAAGAAACAAACCTAGAAGGATCAACGAGGAACGGATCCGCGAAGCGAGCAATGTCGGGATGACCATTTCCTTGAATCCTCCCGGATCGATTCTCACAGAGGAACCCTTTATCGAAACGTCCACACCGAGGCGCCTCATAACCTTTATTGCGACCTTGATATCCTCCATGAGCGTGGGAACATTATCGAGTTCCACGATGCCGTCACTGAGTAGCGAGCCTAATAGAATCGGCAGCGCGGCGTTTTTCGCTCCACTCAGCTGCACTTCGCCTTCGAGCTTTCCGCCGCCGTTGATTTCAAACACCGCCATAGTATGCTCTCCCGTTCAAATTAAACTCAAAACTTCAGGAACTCGCAAATTCTTGAAAATAGTATTGTATCGAGTTCTAATTTGCCATTATAATTTCTCGATAATGACAAAATTATCAACGGTTAAATGGCTCATCCTAGGGCTGCTTTTACTGAGTGCGATTTCACTCTTTGTACCTCTCCCTAAAGCGTTACAGGCGATATCCGGTTTCCTGCAATCGTTCTACCTGCCGGGGATCGTTTTCCTGGCATTTCTGGGAGATTCGGAGAGGACGGGGCTCGACGGCCTCTTCTATCCGCCCCTTCTCTCACCTATCATATTGATCCTCCTCGTTTTGATAGTCCACTCGTTCACCGGTTCGTTCGTCCCGGCAGTCAGGATATCTCTTATAGCGCTCTACCTTCTGCTCATCGCGGCGATTCTCATGGGCAAGTTCAGCCGTGAAGAGAGACCGTCCATCGTTCCTGCCATCATACCGCTTATATCATTATTCTTCGTCGGGATCATCGTTGCTTCTTACATGGCAAATGATTTTTTATTTTCGCACGACACCGTCCGCCATTCGGCCGTTGCGAGAGAGATCCTCTACCGGGGGGTCCCGCCGATGGAGCCGTTCTTCATAGACATACCGATACGATCGATGTGGTTTCAGCACCTCTTTCAGGCGATATGGAAGGCGTTGTCGGGTCTGTCCATCTTTCATTCGATGTGGGTCGTCAATCTGGTCGGCATCGCGATTTTTCCGTACCTCATAGCACGGCTGACGGCTCTCTTCACGACGAAGCGGAGCTACATCCTGGCGACGCCGTTTTTCGCCCTCGCCGGATTGGATGCAGCCTCCTGGATCCTCTGGCCTGTCAATCTGCTGCGGGCGCTAACGGGGGATGTCCGCGGCGGCGCGGAGATAGCCGAGCTCATAGGCGGAATCGATTTCAACAGCAGATTCATCGCCGTGATTCTCAAGCCTCCCATGACATTTGCGTTGAACCTCCTGGACAAATATCTCACTATCGATGTTCTGCATTTTTCGATAAATCTATTTCTTCTCTGCTTTATCGTGGTGCTCTCGCGAGATTTCCAGAAACGATCCCCCTTCAGGGCTGGGACCCAGATCCTCCTCCTCATGTCAGGCGCGTTCCTCATACGGATCGTTACGGGGCTGGCGCTCCTTGCAGCAGCGGTGCTGGCAGGCATTATTACGATACTGTTGGAGCGGTTGCGGTATCGGCGGAAACCGCTGCGTTACCAATCACTGATTGTTCCGGCACTCGCCATTCTCGTGCTGGCGGCGGGCCTGATTCTCTATAGATCAGTAACAGGGGAGTTTGCGGACGGCAACTTCATCCCCGATCGATTGAGCTTTAATATAATTAGTTTCGTTACAATCATCGTTCCCTTGATCGTGTTGCTTCCGTTTTCAATACGGGCTCTCAGGGAAATTTTCACTTCCACCAGTTTCGAGTACAAAACCCTCGCAACATGGATAATCGCCCTGTTTGTTGTGAGCATTTTTCTCGATGTCATAGGATCAAATGAAAGCTACGCCATCTTTCTGTTGTTTCTGCTCCTCACCGGTCCGGTGGCCTGGCAGATCATGAGCGCGATATCGGCGGCGAAGGGAATTCGCCGGGCATTTCTTGTCATATGGATCACGGTTCTTTTCGCAGTTCCTCCCGTGCTGACCGTACGGGGGTATATGCACTATAAGCCCAAAATCAAGCATCAGAGAATACGCTACTGGATAACTGAGGACGAGCGGGCGCTCTATCACTGGATACGGGACAAAACCGATATCGAAGCGATAATCGCCGAGAGGAACGAATACAACGTCATGCCCTACTACGCGCACAGGCGCAACTTTTACATGACAACGTTCGAAAGATACAATTTCGGCTATGTCAGCGAAAAGGCGGACCGGTACCGGACTATCCGCGATGAGCTCTTCTCGGACACAGTGATATCCGCCGGAACGATTGATTTTCTTCGGAGCTTCGAATTCGATATCTATCTCGTTGTCTGGGCCGAGGATCTCGAAGCGGTGCCGGGGATCGCGGACAAGTTCTCGTCGCGTCCCGAGTGGTTCGAATCAGTTTACGGGAATCCAGCGGGAAGGGTATACAGGCTCGAGCGGTGACGCTCGGGAAAATATGCATGTTTAGATAAATGAACCTCCGAGTGGCAAGAAGATTCGTTATCGCCCTGATACTTCTCGGCGC
>CBDUQN010000046.1:0-24714 GCA_965369375.1 uncultured bacterium
CGCTCCCGCCTGCCGGCGCTGCACTCCCTCATGCCGGCTCCGCATCTTATCTGCCGGAGACGAGCGCCTATTACCGGCCAAAGAGCAATTCCCTCACGTACCTCGGTGGGGGCGACCCGTGAGCGAGGATATTCTCGTGAAAATCGCTTAAGTCGAAGTTCTTCCCCCAACGATCCTCGGCTTCTTCTCTCAGCGCCAGGATTTCCATATACCCGACGAAGTAGGTCGAGAGCTGTGTTGAGGTGAGGCACGCTCTGCGCCATTTACCCTTCGCTTCGGACTCCTCCTGGAATCCATCCTCGATCATGAGCTTGAGGGCTTCGTACTCGGTCATGCCGCCGCGGTGGATACCGGCATCGAGGATCGCGTTGATGACTGCCCGCAGGTAGAACTTCTTTCTCTGGAGCCAGAGGCGCGGATCCTGGTTTCTGAATCCCTCCTCGAGCATCATGCGCTCGCTGTATTCGGCCCACCCCTCGACAAACGTTCCGCTCGAGAATGCCGTCCGAATGAGTGAGGGACACCGGTTGGAATATGCCATCTGGACGTAGTGGCCGGGCATCGCCTCGTGGATCGTGAGAATCCGTATCATCTCGTTGTTGTATTCCCTTAAGAAAGATTCCGTCCGCGTCGCATCCCAATTCTCCGGGATGGGCGATACGACATAGAACGATTTGAGCTCCTTGTCGAGCGGCCCCGGCGACCGGAGCCCGGCAACGGCCACGCCCCGCGAGAACTCGGGAGCCCAAATGATCTCGAGCGGTTCCGCTGGAAGGGGAAGAAGCCCGTTATCTCGCACAAAGGCGAGCGCCTCGTCGTACGCTTCCCTGCACGCAAAGAGAAGACCGTCCGGTGTCGGGTGATCATTGGAGATTTTCGCGAGGACCTCCTTGATGATCTCTTTACGTTCCTCCACACTCTCACCGGTCAGCTCCCGGTTCGGAAAGATCTCGGTGTAGATCCGAGCCGCGAGATCGAACATCTCCATGTGAAGACGCGTCACCTCGGCATGCGCCTTCGCGACGATCTCCTCCGAAGTCATATCGGACATAAGCGTGAGCGCGAGCTTGCGCCGGTAGAGCTCGTCACCGAGCCTGAAGTCTCCGCCGGAGCGGTAATAGAGATCTTTTTCGAGGTAGCCCTGGAATCTTCGCAGCGCCTCGAGGGCGGGTCCGAGCGCTTTCTCGAAATCCTGCTGCCTGCCCGGAACCTGGGCGGCAGCCTTGCTGAGATCCTCTTCGAGAAGCTTGATCACTCCCCTGTTCTGGCTTATCGCCGTCTCGGTATGCACAAGCGGCGGATTTCGCAGGTTGCCGATGGCCTGATCGATCACCTCCGGAAAATGACCGATGCGCCGCATCGCTGAATCGAGCCGATCCTCGAGAGGCGCGAAGTCTCTCGCGAGGAGCAGATGTATCGAATTGCCGAGAAGCCTGATATATACGAGAGGATTGTTCTCCCAGGATTCGATTTCCTTCAAGGAGAAAATCTGCCGCTCTATCTCGTTTCGGAGAATATCGGCGTCGATCAGGTTATCGCGAGAGAGCTTTTCGGAATCGAAGCGATCGAGCTTGTCCAGATACCGAATCAATCGCGTAAATTCGTTCTCTCTCGCATCGGAACCCATATCATCGATGAGCCCGTCATATGCATGTTCGCCGATCCATGTCGCTTTCACGGGATGTGCTTCGAAGTAATCGTCGAGGAATGCCTCCGATAGCTTTTCGAACTCCCTGTCCTCCGCACTTTTTCTGCTGCAGCCGAAAGAGACCGCCAAACAGCAGAGAGAGAGCAGCAGGACAGTTGAACGGAAAATCCTGTACATGGTCATATCATACCTCCCGACTCGAAAATCTGAATCCGGATGCAATTTCTCCGCTTAGTTCTCCTTTTCTCCGCTTAGTTCTCCTTTTCTCCGCTTAGTTCTCCTTTCATGCAATGAGCCCCGACAGTCCGAAAGCCGGATACATTTTTCCCGTGTACGTGTTCAGGTATCCAGACAGGTTTCATTGTTGCGATTGGTTACACTCCGCCGGTCACTGACGAACGAGCGCCTACCACACTCCCGTCTCGAGATATTCGTTTATCGCCACGGCGGCCATACGGCCCTGCCCCATCGCGAGAATAACCGTAGCGGCGCCGAGAACGATGTCTCCGCCCGCGAAAACGCCCTTCTTGCTCGTCTTCATCGTTTCGGCATCGGCGACGATATTTCCCCACCTGTTTGTTTCGAGATCGGGCGTCGTATCGGGGACGAGCGGGTTGGAGGCGTTGCCTATCGCAACGATCGCCGCATCGACCTCGATCTTGAACTCGCTTCCTTTTATCGGAACGGGGCGCCGCCTTCCGGACTCATCGGGCTCGCCGAGCTCCATCTTGATGCATTCGACTTCTTTGATCCATCCGTTCTCGTCACCTATGAAACGTGTGGGATTCTGAAGGAGACAGAGCTGAACGCCCTCCTCCTCCGCATGCTCGATCTCCTCGATTCTGGCCGGCATTTCAACACGGGATCGCCGGTAGACGAGGTATACGTTATCGGCGCCTAGACGAAGCGCCGTTCTCGCCGAATCCATCGCGACGTTTCCACCGCCGAACACGGCGACATT
Source organism: uncultured bacterium (assembly GCA_965369375.1). Classification (GTDB taxonomy): domain Bacteria; phylum Krumholzibacteriota; class Krumholzibacteriia; order Krumholzibacteriales; family Krumholzibacteriaceae; genus CBDUQN01. The sequence continues at coordinate 2,610 of CBDUQN010000046.1, forward strand.
CTTCACTCTCGCGATCGGCGTGTCCGTTTCGGGAAAAGAGTATGCCTGCATGAGGTTCGCCCGCGTCAGGTACTCGTTCGCGGAATAGACACCATTGAGATTTTCGCCCGGAATTCGCATGAAGAGCGGCAAGCCGGCGCCGGTGCCGACAAAGACCGCATCGTACCCCTCCTCGAAGAGCTCGTCGAGCGTGTAGATCTTGCCGATCACCATATTATACTTTACTTCCACCCCCATCTTCTGGAGATTCTCCACCTCACGCATCACGATTCTATTGGGCAAACGAAACTCGGGAATGCCGTAAATCAGCACCCCACCCGGTTTGTGGAGGGCCTCGAAGATCGTTACATCGTGTCCCTCCTTGCGAACATCGGCGGCAACGGTGAGGCCGGCGGGTCCGGAACCGACGATCGCGATTCTCTTGCCCGTTGCCGGTTTGATCTCCGGCATCTCGACCTCGCCCTGCTCGAGCTCCCAGTCCGCTGCAAATCGCTCTAGCTTGCCTATCTGAACCGCCTTCTCCACCGATTTGAGACTTTTGCCTACGATGCAGACCAGCTGACACTGCTCCTCCTGCGGGCATACCCGTCCACACACAGCAGGCAGGACATTGGTTTCCTTGATCTTGTTGATCGCCTCACGGTACTGCCCATCGATAATAAACTGGATAAATGCCGGGATATCTATCTCGACCGGACAACCCTTGATGCATGGTGCGTTCTTGCACTGCAGGCACCTCATCGCCTCTGTCTTGGCTTGTTCCTCGTCGTACCCGTACGGCACCTCGTTGACATTTTGAATCCGCTCCTTCGGATCCTGCTCGAGCATCTTCTGGGCTGGGATCTTGAGCCTTTCTTTCGGCTTTAATTTTTTCTCTTCCATGACTCCTGGCCCTTAATGAGGCCGCTACCTCCTTGATCGCGCTACATCAGTCGGTACTTGCTTTCTCCATCGATTCCTTCTCGTGCACCTCGTACATCCTGAGGCGCTTCATCATTTCGTCGAAATCGACCTTGTGGCCGTCGAATTCGGGACCGTCGACACAGACGAATTTGATCTCTTCCCCAACCGTGACCCGGCACGCCCCGCACATACCCGTTCCGTCCACCATGATTGTGTTGAGGCTGACCAGTGTCGGAATATCGTACTTCTTTGTAAGCAGGCTCACGAATTTCATCATAACAGGCGGGCCGATGGCGACGACGAGGTCGATCTTGAGTCCCTCGTCGATCATTTTCTGCAGCGCATCGGTAACGAGTCCCTTCATGCCGTACGACCCGTCATCCGTCGTAATGATGACCCGGTCGCTCGTCGCCCGCATCTTCTCCTCCATGATAACGAGATCCTTCGTCCGTCCGCCGAGTATCGATATCACCTGATTCCCCGCAGCCCGCAAGGCCTGGGCTATCGGGTGCGCCGGCGCTATGCCGATGCCGCCGCCCACGATGACGACGGTACCATAGAGCTCTATATGGGTCGGACGCCCGAGCGGGCCGACAAGATCGCACAATGAGTCACCGGCTTCGAGACCGGAGAGCTCCTTGGTCGTTTTTCCCACGATCTGGACGACAAGCTCGATCCATCCCGCCTCTGCGCTCGCATCGGCGATCGTCAGCGGTATCCGTTCGCCGGCGTCGCAGGTCCTCAAGATAATAAACTGCCCCGCTTTTCTTTTTCTTGCAATTTCGGGAGCCTCGACCTTCATACGAAACACCTGGGGAGCAATAAACTCCTTTTTGAGTATCTTATTCATGACCTTCCACGTTTGTAGGTTGAAGTTATTTGATTGCAGCGTGTTATTAATCCAGCGACCGGCGCTGCTCCGGGGCAAGCAAACAATGGCCCCGTACGACGATTTAAGATATTTCATAAAAACTCATATATTTAACATTTTGCAGACTGGAGCAGGTCAAATCAAGTAAAATCTACCGATGCTCCAATCGGGGGGGTCCGCATTGATAAAAGATTTACTTGATATTCAATCAGATAATATACAATAACGTATTAGAGCATATCAGACTGTGCCGAAAGGAATATGCAATGAAGCCCGACAGCGAAGTGCGCAAGGAACTCGAGAAAGAAGTGGCTCGGCTGCGCGAGCGCCTCAGAGAACTCGAAAAGCTCGATTCGCAGCGGAATCTCGCCGAAAAGGCGCTCTGGGAGAGCGAGGAACGGTACCGTTCATTCGTGCAGGACTTCCAGGGAATCGCCTTCAGGGGCTCCTTCGACTGGAAACCGATATTCTTCCACGGTGCCGTAGAAAAGATCACCGGGCATGAACCCGACGAGTTCACCGATGGCGATCTCACCTGGAGCATGCTCATAGATCCCGATGACCTTGCCGCCATAGAGGCAACCTCTCATGATATCCGTTCGACCCCGAACTTCAGTCTCGAACGGGAATACCGTATACGCCGCAAGGACGGCCACATCCGGTGGGTTCACGAGGTGATCCATAATATCAGCGATGAAGACGGCGTACCTTTCCAGGTTCAGGGTGCTATCTATGACATCACGGAGCGCAAGAAGACCGAGAAAATCCTCCGCGAATCGGAGGAGATGTACAAAACGCTCGTTCAGACATCTCCCGAAGCGGTAACGGTCACCGACATCGAGGGAAATATCACGTATGTATCCCCGAATACACTCGAGCTGCATGGATTCGATTCACAGGACGAACTGCTCGGAAAGAACGCGTTTATACTCATTGCGCCTGAGGAGCACGAGCGCGCCGCAGAGAATCTCAAGAATACCCTCACGGAAGGCACGGTGCGGAATATCGTCTACACACTCCTGCGTAAAGACGGCTCCCGCTTTATCGGAGAACTGAACGCAACGCTTATACGCGACATACAGGGAAATCCCAAGGGATTCATCGCGACACTCAGAGACATCACGAAGCGAAAAGAGGAGGAGCGGCTCCTGCAGGAATCGGAGGAAAAGTATCGAACGCTCGTCGAGCAATCCCATCAGGGCCTGGTGATACTTCAGGGCGAAAATATCGTTTTCATGAACAACACGTTCGCCGAAACACTTGGATACTCGGTCGATGAAATGCTCAAATGGTCGCAGGAAGAAATGTTCGGGAAGCTGCATCCGGAAGACCGCCTGAAGGTATCTCGGCGTCTTCGGGATCGCATGCAGGGCAAAACGGTGCCCGAGAGATATGAGTTACGCGCATTCCGCAGCGACGGAGAACAACTCTGGATCGAAATCTCCTCATCCGTCATAGAATACCGGGGAAAACCGGCGATCCAGGCGACCCTGCTCGATATTACCGAGCGAAGGAGAGCAGAAGCGGCGCTCCGTGAGTCGGAGGAAAAATTCAGGATGCTAGCGGAGAAATCGCCGAACATGATTTTTATCAACAAGGGCGGGCGGATCGTCTACGTCAACGAAAAATGCGTAGATGTCATAGGGTATGCGAAAGAAGAGTTTTACTCCCCCGAATTCAACTTCCTCACCATAATCGCTCCCGAGCACCTCGATCTTGTTAAATCGAGTTTCAAACTACACTCGCAGGGCAAGGACATCGATCCATACGAGTACTCGCTTGTCAACAAAGATGGAAAACGTCTCGAGACGATAATCAGCACAAAACTGATCAACTATGACGGGGAACAGGCGATCCTCGGAATCATAACAGACATAACGGAACGAAAATTACTCGAGGAGCAGCTGCATCACTCCCAGAAACTGGAAGCTATCGGGATGATGGCCGGCGGCATCGCGCATGATTTCAACAATCTCCTGATAGCCATTATGGGTTACAGCGATCTTGTTCTCACAAGCCTCGGTGACGATAATCCCCTGAGCAAAGATGTGCTCGAGATTCGCAGAGCCGCCGACAAGGCAGCCTCACTCACAAAACAGCTCCTCGTGCTCGGACGGAAGCAGGTACTCCAGAAGAGAGTGATCAATCTCAATTCGGTGATCTCGAATATGCAAGAGATGATCGGCCGGCTCATAGGAGTGAATGCTAACCTCGAGGTAGATCTCGAACCTTCACTCCACTTCGTGGAAATAGACCCGAGCCAGTTCGAGCTCGTTGTCATCAACCTCGTCATCAATGCCCGTGACGCGATGCCCGACGGCGGCCTGCTGTCGATACGGACCGAGAACCGCAATCCGGATGAACGAGCGTGCGAGACGATCCCCTGCGACCGTCGCGGTGAATTCGTCTGTCTGACCGTGAGCGATAACGGCACAGGTATGGATAAAGAAACACTCGAACATATCTACGAGCCTTTCTTCAGCACAAAGGGAACGGGCCAGGGAACCGGCCTGGGACTCGCGACCGTTCACAGCAGCGTCAAGCAGCACAACGGCTGCATCCATGTGGAGAGTGCACCGGGGAAGGGCACCACATTCGAGATTTATTTTCCGGCTAGTCCCGAGACTCCCGATGAAAACTACGAAAAAGATGTCTCGATCAAGGAGCTGGAGGGAAACGGTGAACGTATCCTTCTTATCGAGGATGAAGAGAGAGTCAGGGTGTTTTCCGCAAGAATGCTTTCCGAACACGGCTATGTGGTTACCGAGGCGATGAATGCGGAGGAGGGAATAGAGATATTCAATCGTGAAGGAGGCAACTTTCACCTCGTATTCAGTGATGTCGTGCTGCCGGGCAAGACGGGCCTGAAGCTCGCCGAGGAGCTCAAAAAAGGAAGCCCCGACCTCAAAATACTCCTGAGCAGCGGCTACACCGAACAGCAATCCCGGCTCGCTTTGGCCAAGGAAAAGAATTTCCGTTTCATCCAGAAACCGTACTCGCGGATTGAACTGCTGAGAATCATCAAAGAGATGGTACAGGCGGATTAAACGAGGTGCACCTCCTCGGCAACAAGGCTCTCCACGCCGAGCTCGCTCTCCACCCTTCCCCGTACGAGAAACGGCCCCTTCCCCCGCACGAGCTCCCTCGCCGAGCGGCGAAAGGCCTTCGGGAAAAAAGTCGCTTCGAAACGCCCCCATCGGTCGGAAAAGGTAACGAAGACCATTTCCTCCATCTTGTCCATTGTGCGTGCGGACTTGACCGTCACCTTCCATCCCACGAGCTCCACTCTCTGCCCGATACGCCGCACGAGATCGACTGAACGGGTGAGACGTTTCTCGGCGGCGAGCGCTTCGAGTCTCCGACCGAACATGGCGAGCGGATGCGCACTCACGGCGAGCCCGAGCACCTCGCGTTCGAGGGCCACCCGTCCGGAGAGATCGCGCTCCGGTATCCGCGGGATCTTCCGCACGAGACCGTCCACACCCCCCGACCAGTTCCCACCGGAGCCCCTGCTCCCCTCGGGCCTCAGCAGCCGGAGCTCCCAGAGGAGCTCCGCGCGCGAACGCCCGAGAGAGGCAAACGCACCGCTTCGCACGAGCGCCCCCACCTCGTCCTTCGAGGCCGGGACCTTCCCGAGAAAACACCTGAGGGAACGGTACGGCCGCGCCTCCACGATACGCTCGGCCGTCGTTGTGGCAAGCCCCTTTACCTGCATGAGCCCGATCCGAAGGCGCCCCCCGCAACCGAAGTGCCGCAACCCACTCTCGTTCACACAGGGGGGCAGTATCTCGAGCCCCATCCTGCGCGCCTCCTCGAGGTACTCCTCCTGCGAGTAGTACCCTCCGCCGTTGGAGAGCACCGCCGCCATGAACTCCGCCGGATAGTGCGCTCTCCAGTAAAGGCTCTCGAACGATTCGAGGGCGAAGGAAGCGGAATGGGCCTTGCAGAAGGCGTACCCCGCAAACGATGCGATCTGGCGGAATATCTCTTTCGCCGTCTCCTCGGATACGCCCCGCTCGCGGGCGCCCCGCATGAATGAGTCGCGGTAGAGGGCAATCGTCTCCTCGTCCTTGTTCTTATACGACATGCAACGCCTGAGCCCGTCCGCCTCGGCGTAGCTCATGCCGCCGACCGCCACCGCGATCCGTATGACCTGCTCCTGGTATATGAGGCACCCGTACGTGTCCTCGAGCACCTCCGCCACGGCGGTATGCATCGCCTGGGTGGCCTCGAGGCCGAGGTGCCGGCGAAGGTACCGCTGCTTTCCGCCGTAGCTCGACACGCCGGGACGTATGATCGACGAGAGGGCCGTAAGGACTTCGAAGTCATCGCAGCGCGCCTGTCTGATGAGTTGAATCATTCCGGGCGATTCGATGTAAAAGCACCCTTCGGTGCGTCCCTCACGGAGCATCCGCTTCGTGGCGGGATCGCCGAGGTAATCGATCCGCTCGGGATGAAGCGGTCTCCCCTCGTTCAGTTCCGCCATCGCCGATGCCTCCTGTATCACGGCGAGGCCCTTCTGAGCGATGATGTCGATCTTTACCAGGCCCGCCGCCTCGACCTCGTGCATCGACCACTGCGTGATCTCGTACCCCTTGTCCCCGCGCTGCAGCGGAATGAGATCCGTAATAGGTGTGGGCATGATGACAAGACCGCACGGATGCGTCGCCATGTGTCTCGGGAAGCCGCCGATCCGCACGGCGAGTGGAAGCAACGTACGAAACGGCTCCCGGTCGAGCGGGATGTCGGCGGCGGCCGGCGAGGTCGCGCACATCTCCGCGAGGTGCCCGGGTAGCGCGAAGAAAGGAATGCGCTTGATAACAGGGGCGACTTCGCTCTCGGGAAGTCCGAGCGCCTTCGCTGTCTCGCGGAGCGCTCCGCGCGCGCGAAAGGTCGAGTAGGTACCGATCATCGCCACCCGTTCACGGCCGTAGCGGCGGAAGATGTAGCGCAGGACCTCCTCGCGGTCGTCCGTGGCGAAATCGATATCGAAGTCGGGAAGCTGCTCCCGCTCGGGATTGAGAAAACGTTCGAAGAAGAGGTTGTGCCTGAGCGGATTCACATGCGTGATGCCGAGGGCGTACGAGAGAATGCTGTTGCCGGCGGAGCCCCGTCCGAGCGAGCGCAGACCGCGGCTGCGCGCAAAGCGGACGATGTCCCAGCAGATGAGGAAATAACCGGCGAGACCCTTGCCGTTCACGACGGAAAGCTCGTATTCGAGCTTCTCACGCGCCCGCCGCCACTCGTCCGCATCGGCGCCGGATGACCGGTGGGCCGACGTCAGCTCGTAACGTTCACGCAGGCCCTTCACGGCGAGCCGCCCGAGCATCGGCGCCGGCGCCTCACCGGGCGGAAGCGCAAATTGCGGAAGCTTCGATGAGCGGAGCCCGAGCTCGACGGCGCAGTCGCCGGCGATGGCGCACGCCTCATCGAACGACGCCGGGTCATCACCGAATGTCCGCTCCACGTCGAGCGGTGAGTGAAAGAAGGCGCACGGCGGAGCCGCCGCGTCACGGGGGAGCGTCCCGACGGTCGTGCGGGTGCGCATCGCGGTGAGCACCTTGTGAATGAAGTGTTCCTTTGGATCGATGAAAAAGACCGCTCCCGCCGCGACGGTGCGTACGCCCAGGCGCGAGGCGATCACCCTGAGCCGCCAGCGCCGCTCGGTCCACACCCGCCCCGGAGCGACGGGGAGCGCCACGCGGAGGTGGTCCCGGCCGCGTAAGCGCCGCAGCACACGCTCATCATCGGCGAGCACGTAGACATCGTCCGATATTCCCGTGAGAGCCGTGACAAGCGAAAAGTCATCGTCGAGACACCGGGCCGTTACGAGCCGGCAGAGCTCGCCGTAGCCATCCCCGTTGCGGGCGAGGAACGTAACACGCGCTTCCCCATCCGGCGGGCCGGCCGCAACCTTCTCCCACGGGCCGGTGAGCTCGACGCCGTATACCGGCTTAATACCCGCCTCCGCACACGCCTGCTGAAAGGGTACGACGGCAAAGAGCCCGTCTGTGTCGGTAAGCGCCAGCGCGGGCATGCCGCCCTCGGCGGCCGCGTGTACGAGGTCCTCGACGCGCCCCGTGCCGGCAAGCATCGAGAAGTTCGAGTGAACACGCAGATGTACGAAGCTCAACGGAATCTCCCGTTTTCATGTGGATCTCTCAGTTCCGATTTGGACTTCAGTTCCGAGCGGAGCGGCATCTTCCGGTCAGCCCGCCCAATGCCGTCGTCCGTTCGATCCATCGTTCGATCGTACGAGCGCCTTCCCGAAAGCGGGCGCCACGCCATCCGGAAAAGCGGCACGCAGGCGATCGAGTGTCGTGTGAAGCCGGTGCATCTTTTCCTGCCCGCGCGCGCCCCGATCGAGGAACAGGCCGAGCTGGAGCGGTTCCGGCTCGAGCCGGCCTGCGGAGAGAATAAGACGTCGCACGCGCACCCTCCGCGTGAAAATACGCCCGAGCGTCTCCACCGCCGCCCCGAAGAGGAGCGAATCGTCCGAAGCGGTGTGGCGGAGCTTTCCCATTCCGGCATTCACCGGCCCGTCGGCGTAGCGAATCTCGAGACGGACCGATCCTGCCCTCGAACGCTCGCCACGGAGCCTCTCGCCGAGACGCTCGGCGAGGCGATAGAGAACGGACTCGAGAACGTCGCGGTGCACGCAATCGGGCTGAAGAACCTCTTCGACAATGAAGCGGCGATCCCGGGGAGGACGGCAGCGCACGGGCGTGGAATCCTCCCCCAACGCCCCCCGGTACAGGCTGCGTCCCCATGAACCGAAACAGATCGAGAGGATCTCCTCGGTGAAGGGAGGAACATCGCCCACACGCTCGATGCCGAGCTCGCGAAGCACCGGCGCGCGCCGCTCGCCCACCAGCGGAAAGCGCTCGATCGGTACGGGACCCAGAAACAACCGCTCGTACCCCGGATAGACGTCCACGAGGTGGGCGCGCTTGGCCGTGCGTGAAGCTACGTGACTGACGAGCTTGTTCGAGGCGACACCGAGGGAAACCTGCAGACCCGTCTCGCGCAGAATCTCCTTCTTGATGACGGTGCCCGTATCGAGCACATGCCCGAAGAGACGGTGGCAGCCCGTGTAGTCGATGTATCCCTCATCGAGAGCGGCGTTCTCGACGAGCGGACTGTAGCGCCGGAGCAGCCCGAAAATGGAGTCGGAAACCTTCCGGAAGAGATCCCAGTCCGGCGCAAGAAAGATCGCCCGCGCGCAGAGCCTCCGCGCCGTCGAAACCATCATTCCCCGCTTCACGCCCTCGCCGCGCGCCTCGTACGACGAAGAAAAAACAACCCCCCGGGGTGGGGGGCCGGCCACGACGAGAGCTTTTTCTCTGAGCGTCGGATCGCGCAGACGCAGCACCGACGCATAGAAGTCATCCGTGTTGACGTGCAGGATCTCTCGCTTCACAACAATATCCCCCCATCATCTCACACTCGTCGCCGCGCAGGATCTCTAGCTTCACAGTAACGCCCCCGTCGCGGCGCACCACCGGCGCAAAACCTTCCGTTTTCATTCGTTTTTCCCGCTGCCGCCGAGGCCGCAGCGGTTCCAACCGGCGGTAGCGCCGCGCCGCAACCGAACGCATTCAGAGCTTGCGTTTCACTCCGATCACCACCCCCACCACTGAATCTCTCCGTCCTTCGTTCCAGCGGCAGAGGATCTCCGTTCTGCCCGTCCGCACGAGAGCGAGCTCTCCCGGCCGGGGCATCCGTCCCGTCTCGAGCAGAAGACGATCACCCTCTTTCGCCTCACCGCCGGCGTGCGCAGAGAGTATGGCATCCACCCTCATGTAGACGAGAGACATACCGATCACCAAACATGCAAAAGAAAAAGCCTGGGCACCGCCGCGCCGAAGGCGCGCTACGTGCCTCGGTAGCGCCGGAACAGCCCCACGACCACCCCCCGCACCTCCACCTCTGCCGCGGGCAGCACGATATCCTCCATGGCGGGATTCGAGGGCCGAAGCCGCACCCGCTCCCCCTCATGGTAGAAACGCTTCACCGTGGCTTCCGCGCCGCCGAGAAGCACGACCGCCATCGCGCCGTTTTCGAGGCGCCGGCGCCTCTCGACCACGATGAGATCGCCATCGAGGATCCCGTCCCCCATCATCGAGTCCCCCTTCACCCTGAGCGCGAAGGTTTCGCTGCGTCCGGCAAACTCACGGGGGAGTGTTATGCTCTCGGGGATTTCGATCGCCTCTATCGGTTCGCCCGCCGCAACCGTTCCTGCGAGTGGCACCTCCACAGTCTCCGTACCCACAAGCGGTGCCCCCGCAGCATCCGCCCCCGCGAGCGGCTCAATGGAGCGGGCCCTGTTCCAGCCGCGCCGCAGAACACCTTTCCCGGCGAGATTCGTGACATGCTCGTGAACCGTGCTCACGGCAGAGAGCCCGAGGTGAGCGGCGATCTCCTCGAGGGACGGCGCGTACCCTCTCTCCGTCTGAAAATCCCGTATGAAATCGATTATTTCACGCTGCCGCTTTGTCAGATAAACCATTTTGCCTCCATGAGATACCCCATGGCCACAGGCCTGCGGCAGTACCACCGGCGGGTCGGAAGCTTACGAACCTCGAGACCGGGAGCCGCAGGCCGTGCGTAGCCATTAACCGCCTTACAACACCATCCATTAACAATCATACCCGAAAGAAAACCGAAAGTCAAGAAAAAAAATGATTCCCTAAAATGATTCCCCCGGCGTAAACCTACTCCCGACGTTCATGGCTCCAAAATATCGTCGTAACTCGTTGATTTTAAATAAGCGCCACTCCCGACGTCAGGAGTGGAATTTTCCCCACTACTGCCGGCGGCACGCGCCGTCTCCGGCAGAGCCACTCCTCCCCCATGCATCTTTCAGTTGATCACGGAATGGACAGAGATATGACTCGTTGCCCCCCCGGCGGCGGTCGTATATCATGTACCCATGCACTCTGATAACGAACAAGAATCCGCCGGCGGGCCGGATGACGGACAAAAAGCCGCCGGCACGCCGGATGACGAGCACGAACCCGTTGAACTGCCGATAGATGGAACGCTCGACCTGCATACCTTCCAGCCGCGCGACGTAAAAGAGCTCGTGCCTCATTACCTCTCGGCCTGCCGGGAATGCGGGATTCTCCAGGTCCGCATCATACACGGCAAAGGGACGGGGGCGCTGCGCGAGACGGTGCACGCAATACTCAAGAGATTACCGGGAGTGGAATCGTTTCGGCTCGCTGGTGAAAACGGCGGGGGCTGGGGCGCAACGATCGTCACGCTCGAGCCGGCGGAAGAATAGAGCCGTGTGACGGTGTTAGTGGCTAACTCGCTTGCGCGGCGGTCCTGCCATTGTTGCGGTCGCCGCTCAGGCGAAACCCTACCACCTGCTGCGGTCGCCGCTCCGTATAAGATTCAGGAACTCCATTCGCGTCTTGCTGTCGGTCCGAAAGGCGCCGAGCATGGAGCTCGTGATGATGAGCGCATCCCGCTTGCGCACGCCCCGCATCGCCATGCAGAGGTGCTCCGCCTCTATCGTTACGGCGACCCCGTAGGGCTCGAGGTGATCCATCAGCGTTTTCGCGATCTGGTTCGTCAGGCGCTCCTGAATCTGGAGACGCCTCGAGAAGATCCGGACGACACGCGGAATCTTCGACAGGCCGATGATCCGCCCCTTGGGAATGTACGCCACGTGACACTTGCCGAAGAAGGGGAGCAGATGATGCTCGCAGAGACTGTAGAGACTGATATCCTTGACGATAACCATTTCATCGTATTCTTCCTCGAAGATGGCGTCCCTGAGCACCTCCTCGAGGTTCTCACGGTACCCGCTCGTCAAGAACTCGAGCGACTCTTTGACCCGCGAAGGAGTCCTCTTCAAACCTTCACGCTCGGGATCTTCACCGATTTCGGCTATCAGCTTGCGTATCAATTCCTCCATGAGATCGTTCCTCCGTTGACTGCGGACCGGCAGAAATGCGCTGCGGGGAAGGATTCCTGCTCTTCAAGCTATATCGCTTTGAGTTTACCGGACCCCTAGGATATCACGATCCGGGACTTTTTTCAAAGAGAGACCGTATCTTGCGATAGGAAGCCAGATCGGTGAGATGGTGGCGGCCACCATTGATCTTGTAGGCGAAGAGTGGACGCCTGCGGTACGACCAGGCAAAAAAGCATCCTATGCAGTCGGAATTGTTGCCCTCCATGAGATATTTCTTGAGGAAGGGGATCGTCTCGGCGCTCAGTCGATAGAGGGAAAGTGAAACGAGCTTCGACTTGGGATCGTCCGGTTTTTCTTCGAAATCGATAATGCGGTCGCCGGATGTCACAACGACGACCCCGCTCTCCTGGAATTCAGCTTTACTGCGGGCCTCCATCACCATCACCACATCCCCCTCCTTCTCCGAGCAGAATTCTATAAAGGGAGAGATATCGGTATCGAAGATATTGTCTCCCGCTACGACGAGGATGTCCTGCTTGAACTGCTTCTTGGAGCAAATGCTCTCGAGATCACCCACGGCCCCGAGGCTTTCATTCGCCGAGCCGATTCCGTTGCTCGACAGCTCCACCTTTCCCATGAACTCGCCGCGCCGCAGCCATTCCTTGAATACGGGGTAATACAGCGCGTTGGTCCTGATATGGATCGTATCGATTGCGTCCGAACCACAGAGAAACCCTATCAGATGATCGATGACGGCCTTGCCGCCGACCTCGAGAAGCGATTTAGGCACTTTCTTGGTCAGCGGATGGAGCCGTTCACCAAATCCGGCAGCCAACACAACAACATGCATCTATTTTTCTCCTATGTATCTGCAATCAGAGGCAGAATGTCATCGAGCCATTATTCAATATATAAAAATATTTTTTATATCTCGCAAATAAAATCTCACTATTTTTCAATTAATCATTCAAATCGTGTACATCGATCAGGTGTGCCGGGGGCGCAAGAATGAGCGTAATTCTAAATATAATAAGTAGCTACACTAGTAAAGGATGCGCCGGGGCCGGCGGCTCCCCGCTCAACGCAGCGTGCTTTACGGCACTAAAAGACTGGACGAGGAACAAGAGCGGCGAAATCCTCAATGTCATCGCGGCCTGCTGGCAATGCCTCGGCACCTCCATCGCATCACCGTGATATGCGATGATTCTAATGATGCGTGCATGCAGCAGACAAAAGAGGATTAGGGGATTTCTCCTGAAAAGCATCAGGCCGAATATGAGAATAACGATACAGGCGGCGGCAGGGATTTCTTTCAAAAAACTATATGAATTTCGACTCAGCATCTTTTCCCTGATCCGTTCATCTGAGTATGACCACGATGGCGTATTATACATATCCCATGAATTGAGCCACTTCTCTAATACGTAGCGTGGATTGGTGAATAAAAACTTCCTGTACAAATCCATTCCGTACACAGTCACCCAGTCGTCTCTCTTTTCAAAGCGTGAATGAATATATATCAGATTCGGATGATCATCATATATCCATAAACCGGAACACGGCATGACGATTTTATCGTCGGGCAGATGATACTTCTCCTGAAAGAGGCGCCATAGTCGTTTGTCAGGAATGATCCGCTGTGTTACTACGTTGGCGAGCGGGCACTTCCATCTCGGTGATTTTTCCAATCCCCCCATGTGGGCAAAGAACACAATAGCAATAGCAGCGATCAACGTTAGTCGAATCCGCCATCGCTTGAATACCAAAAAATAGAACGGTATCAAGAATGGCAGGAAATAGTTGTTCGTGTCCCTCGAACCGGCGAAGAGAAAGCATGTGGCAGCAATAAACCCAACAGTCGCCCAACTCAGCCACTGTCGATTGTTCAGAATGTTTCTGCACTTGTACGCTGCGACGAATCGTCCGCAATATGATTGCTCATCTGCCCCCGCCAGCAAAAAACCATGCGATCTCGCAGAGGAACAATCGGGGAGCATTATACTATGCCGGTCACATCATTGGATAGGAGATTCAACGCGGCTCGGAAAGCGAATACGGTTGCGGTGAACATTCTCTCATGAAGCGGCACACGATTATTTAAACCTCCCCCTGAAACGACAAAAAGGGAAAACACAGAGTGCTTCTCGGGAGACAACTATAGACTGCATCTGAAATGCAGAACGCCCTCCCTGCGCTTAATGAAGCGAACGCTCGAGAGGGCGTACATTGATTTTCCGTCGTCTCTATCTGCAAGACACTCTAGGCGGCCGATTTCTTCGGCGGCCTGAGTGTCAGTGCTATAACCGCCGCCACGAGACAGCAAACTCCTGCAATGATAAAAGGAACGAGCCAGGCATCCACACCGCCACCCTCGACAGTCGCCCTGTCCTTGAAATAGCCCGCTATCTGCGGACCGGCGATGCCGGCGACGCCGTAGGCGAGAAACACCCATCCATAGTTCGAACCGACGTTCTTGTTTCCGAAGAAATCCGCGGTCGCAGCGGGGAAGAGCGCGAAATTACCGCCGAAGTTGAATCCGATAATACATGCACCGATGATCAATCCCGCGGTGGTGGCGCCCATCTTGAAGAATACGAGCATGATGATGCCCTGGAAGAGACACATGAGAAAGAGCGCGATCTTGCGGCCGATCTTGTCGGACACCGTCCCCCAGACAATGCGTCCCAGGCCGTTGAGAATCGCGTACCACGCCATCGCCGTCCCGGCGATGGCACCTGCGACAGCAGCATCTTTCGCAGCGCCGCCCGCCTGCAGTGCGTCGATACCAAAGAGTCTGATACAATAGATAACCATCAGTCCCGCCAGCGCGGAACCGATGAACATCAACCAGATCGCGTAAAACTGCGGTGTCTTGAGCATATCGGAGCTCGTCAAATCAACCGCTCCCGCTGCGGCACCCGCCGCACCCGCCTCCGGCGGCGTCCAACCCTTCGGCTTATAGCCGGCGGGTGGATTCACCATCACTGTGCTTCCCAGCAGCACAAGTACGAAGAAAGCAAGCCCATAGATGAAGAAGACGCTCTGGACGCCGGACAGGCCGAATACATTCGTTGTATTGAGGAGTCCCCCAAACCAGCTTCCCGCGAGTTTTACCCAGAGGGTCGCGCCGAAACCGAACCCGGCAACCGCCAGGCCGGTGATCATACCTTTCTTGTCAGGAAACCACTTCACACCGACTGCGATCGGCACAACGTAAGCGAGGCCTATTCCCGCGCCGCCGATGATTCCGATGCAGATGAGCTGAGTTGCAAACGTCCTTCCAAAAAAGCCACCGAGCACGTACCCGAGGCCGAGAACGATGCCTCCGGCAATCGCAACAGGTCTCGGACCGATCCTGGCCTGCAGTCGGCCCGCCAGCACCATTACCACCGCGAAAGTCGCCAGACCCGCCGAGAAAATCCAGGCAGCCTCTTTCGCGCTGAAACCATAGAGGCCTCCCTGATCGAGAGGAATGGTTATCTTTTTGGTGAACACACTCCATGCATAGATGGCGCCGAGGCAGAGCTGGATCAGAATCGCGCCGACAACAACCAGCCAGCGATTCATGGTTTTCCGTTCGTTCATGCAATCCCTCCTCTTAATGTAAAAATTAACTTTTGAAATATAATTGACCTGCTTATCTTGTCAATGTCTATCTGTGCCGGAACTGATTCCCTGACACTAATTCACAGGATCAATTATTCCTTGAAAGAGCGCTCTGTTTCAAATATATTGGGAATTCTCAAATGCTTACACGATAAGGTCGCGGTAAGCAGCGTGAATAATCCCGAGCAGGAGGTAAAATAATTTTTGCCAGTATCGGAAAACTGAAAAGCACGATACGCAAACTCCAAATCAGACATATAGATCTCAAATTCACCGATCTCTTCGGGAGATGGCATCACATTACCGTCCCCCCCTCCAGAATGGACGAGCGGTTCTTTCGCGAGGGAGTGGGATTCGACGGCTCCAATTTCCCCGGATTCTCGACCGTGGAAGAGGGCGACCTGAGCCTCATGCCTGATCTCGCAACAGGCTTCATCGATCCATTCCCCGCCGAGCCCACCCTCTCGTTCATCTGCAAGATCACCGAGGCGGACTCGAAAGCGCCGTTCACGAGGGATCCGCGATCGATCGCCGCGAATGCGGAAAGCTACATGAAAAAAACGAAAATTGCCGATCGATCGAATTGGGGACCCGAGTTCGAGTACCACGTATTCGACGAAGTGCTCGTCAGGAATTCCAATATGATCTGCGGATACGAGGTGACACCGTCGGAAGGCGCATTCGAGGAGACATTCGGCCTCGATAGCGGCGGCGGATACCACGCCCTCCCGCCGGAAGACACACTTGCGGATATCAGAAACAGAACCGTCACGCTACTCGAGGAGGCGGGCGTCAAGGTGCTGTACCATCATCACGAGGTCGGCGGCCACGGGCAGGTCGAAATCGAGGTAGGATTCGGCCCGATAGCACGGATGGGTGATATCGCAATGATGGTGAAGTACTTCGCTCGGATGACCGCTCATGAGTACGGGAAGATTGCGACGTTCATGCCGAAACCGATACACGGAGAACCGGGTAACGGGATGCACTTTCACCAGATGCTCTATAAGAAGGGTAAACCGATCTTTTACGACCGGCGTGGATACGCGGGCTTGAGCAAAACGGCGCATCAGTACATCGCGGGGCTGCTCGCGCACACCCCCGCCCTGCTCGCGATCACCAATCCGAGCACGAATTCCTACAAGCGACTCGTACCCGGCTTCGAGGCTCCGATCAATTGCTTCTTCTCACACGCCAACCGGTCCGCGGCGATCAGGATTCCGAAGTACGCGACAACGGCAGCGGCCAAGAGGCTCGAGTTCAGGCCGCCCGACGCAACGGGCAACGCCTACCTCACAATGGCGGCCCAGCTCATGGCCGGCCTCGACGGGATAAAGCGAAAACTCGATCCCACCGAGCTCGGATTCGGGCCGCATGACATCAACATTTTCGAAATGTCGGAGAGGAAGAGACGGAAGATAAAACCGCTCCCCTCGTCGCTGTCCGACGCACTCGATGAGCTCGAGAAAGATCACGATTTTCTCCTCGAAGGCGATGTATTCACCGAATCGATGATCCTCGACTGGATACGCTTGAAGCACGAGAGGGAGATCACACCGGTCCGGAATCGGACGCACCCCCTCGAGATACAGTTCTACCTCGACTGCTGACCCGCACGTAAGGCATATAAAGGAGCAGTTCCCAAGTGGTAACGATAAAAAAGATGGAAGAGATGACGCCCGAAGCGTATGCGGAATTCGGTCTCCGAAGCGGCCTCGAGATTCATCAACAACTCGACACAAAAAAGAAGCTCTTCTGCCGCTGTCCCGTCCATCCCTACACCGATGAGTTTCATGCGGAAATTCTCAGGCATATGCGGCCGACACTCTCCGAGCTCGGAGAGTACGACGGTACGGCGCTGATGGAATTCAAGACGAAAAAAGAGATTATCTACCAGATACACAAGGACACGGTTTGCACATACGAGATGGATGACACGCCGCCGTTCGAGCTCAATGAAGAGGCACTCGACATCGCGCTGCAGGTGACGATGCTGCTGAACTGCAACCTCGTCAGCGAGCTCCATATTGCACGCAAACAGTATCTCGACGGATCGATTCCAACCGGCTTCCAGCGAACGACGATCCTCGGCGTGGACGGATGGATTCCCTACAAGGGAAGGCGCATCGGTATCAAACAGCTCGGTCTCGAGGAAGATGCATGCCGTGAAGTAAGCGATAACGGGCACGACCGGATCTACCGAACCGATCGACTCGGCATTCCATTGATCGAACCGGTGACATATCCGGACATGCGCACGCCGACGGAAGTTGCCGAGGTGGCCCAGATAATCAGATGGCTCACGCGGTCCACGGGCCGGGTTCGCCGCGGCATCGGCGCGGCGCGCCAGGATGTCAACGTCTCCGTCGAGGGAGGAACCCGTGTCGAGATAAAGGGCGTATCCCGCATACCGCTCATTCCGCTCCTCGTGCACACCGAGGGATTCCGGCAGCTCGCGCTGCTGGAGATAAAACGTGAGCTCCAGAGCAGAGGCATCACCCATGCTTCTTTCCAGGCGGACGTATACAACGCTACTGAATTGCTCCGTGGAACGCGGTACTACCCTGTAGCGAAGGCTATGAACAAAAATCTGCAAGTTCGTTCGATAGTGCTGCGAGGATACCACGGAATACTCGCTACGAGAACACAGCCGGAGACGAATTTTGCGAGGGAGATCTCGGATCGGGTCCGTGTCGTTGCGTGCCTCGACCTTCTCCCGAACATCGTTCATTCCGACATGGAGGGAGAAACACTCTCGAGCACCGAGTGGACCAAGATCAAAAAACAATCTCGAACGGGGAACAACGACACCGTCGTGATCGTCTGGGGTTCGGAGCAGGATGTAACCACAGCAGCGAAGGAAATCGCGATCAGAGCCGAGGAAACCCTCGACGGAGTTCCGAATGAAACCCGCCAGGCGCTTCCCGACGGCACCAACGGTTTCGAGCGGATCCTGCCCGGGCCCAACCGGATGTACCCGGACACCGATCTTCCGCCGATCGCCATAACGGAGGAACGGATCGGCCGGATACGATCGATACTCCCCGAAGCGCCGTGGATAAAGGAGAAGCGCTACGGCGAGCTCGGACTCGGATCGGATGTCGCCCGGAATATGAGCATAGCCGTCGAAAAGGATCTTTTCGACCGGGCCGTGGAAGAGACATCCCTCACACCCCCTTTCCTCGCGAATCTTCTGCTCATGCGGCTGCGTGGCATGCGCAGGAGGGAATTGCTCCCGAACTTCGATGATGATCTGTTCGTCGAAACATTGAAAGCGGCCGAGCGCCGGGGCATCCTCCATGAGGCGCTCCCGCTGCTCATCGAGAAAACGTGTGGAAATAAAATGACCAATCCCGACACCGCTGCGGGGGAATTAGAACCGTACGACGAATCCACAGCCGCTTCATCCGTAGAGAAAACGCTTCGATCGGCGAACCCGCCCCCGCTCGACCACGGGCAGTTGAAGCGGTATCTCATGCGTGAAGTCATGAATCGGCACCGCGGAAGGATACGAGGCAAAACAACAGCCGTATTGGTGGAAGCTTTTATCGATGACATGACGAAAACACCGGTCAATAAGCGTAAAAGGAAATAGAAGGACGGCACTATGGGATCTGATCTCTATAAGGGGTACCGCGGAGATGCCCTCGGGTGTCTGAAGCGTTTCGAGGTTGGCGTCTGGTGTGACGTCGAAATCGATTCGACGCGCGGCCACTTCACCGGCATCATCCTTCCCCGCTCCGAGACGGCTGATGACGTGCATATCGTCCTCAAGCTCCGAAACGGATACAACGTCGGGCTCACTGTAGAGACGATAACAGAAATGAAGAAAATCGGCAGAAAAGAGGCGCACTACAAGATCCCGGAGAAGAAGTTTCCATTTGATGCAAAGAAACCGAATGTCACGCTCCTCGGAACAGGCGGCACCATCGCTTCACGGCTCGATTACCGCACCGGAGCGGTGATCCCCGCCTTCTCTCCGGGCGAACTGTACGGATCCGTTCCCGAGCTCGCCGATATCTGCAATCTCGAAACGAAGAAGCTCTACGGCGTATTCAGCGAGAACATGGGGCCCGAGCAATGGATCGGCACCGCCGAGGCTATCGGACGGGAGATCGAAAAGGGAACCGACGGTATCGTGATCGGGCACGGGACCGACACGATGCATCATACGGCCGCCATCCTCTCTTTCATGGTCCAGAACACACCGGTTCCAATCGTCATGGTCGGATCCCAGCGCTCGAGCGACCGCCCGTCGAGCGATGCGGCGATCAATCTCATAAACGCCACACGGACCGCAGCAGTTGGGGACATCGCGGAAGTGATGGTTTGCATGTTCGGACCGACGAGCGATCAATACGGTCTTCTTCACCGGGGCACGAGAGTGCGGAAGATGCATTCATCGTACCGGTCGGCATTCAGGACAATCGGAGATATCCCCCTTGCAATCGTCGATCGCGAACGCTTCATCCACCTTCGTCAGGATTACCGGAAGCGGCGAAACGACCGCGAGGTCCGGATAAATCCGGCATTCGACGACCGCGTAACGATCGTATACTATTATCCCAATATGAAGCCGGATATCATCGATGCGCTCATAGACAATGACTATAAGGGGATTATCATAGCGGGCACCGGTCTCGGGCACGTAAACAAGCCGCTCTATCCATCGCTGAAAAGAGCCTATGAAAAGGGTGTTCATATCTATATGACTGTTCAGACACTGTGGGGATACGTGCAGATGTATGTTTACGACACGGGACGCGATATCATGGATCTCGGTGTCATACCCGCTTCGAACATGCTGCCGGAAGTGGCCTATGTGAAACTCGGCTGGGCCCTCGGTCAGAGCCACGACCGGGAAGAAGTCGAACGCATCAT
Source organism: uncultured bacterium (assembly GCA_965369375.1). Taxonomy (GTDB): domain Bacteria; phylum Krumholzibacteriota; class Krumholzibacteriia; order Krumholzibacteriales; family Krumholzibacteriaceae; genus CBDUQN01. The sequence continues at coordinate 22,796 of CBDUQN010000046.1, forward strand.
GCTCACACCGGTGGCCGGAGAGATTACCGAGCGCGAACCCCACAACGGGTATCTCATTTACCAGGGAGGAATCCCCGAGGTCGAAGAGTTCATCAGCAAATTCAAGAAATAGCCTCGGACACGGCGCGGGGCTGGAAAGAGCCTCGAGACGACGCGGGATTGTGAGAAACCTCGAAACGGAACGGGGTTGAAAAAATCTCGAGTCGAGACAGAGTCAGAAGGAAATCTCGAGACAGAACGGCAGCAATGGAAAAAAAGGGTCCCGTCGATCTTTCGACAGCCAAGGTGATCTCGGACACTTTTTTTGTATCCGTCTCCCGTATTTTCGTGCTCGCCCTCAAACCGATCCGCGGACTCGTGCTCGGCAGGCTCCTCGGACCCTCTCTCTACGGACTCCTGAACATCCCCGCACCATACATCAATATCTTCGTCATACTATCCAACATCGGTTTCAACACGGCCGTTGTTAAGCTTATCCCCGGTTACCGTCAGAAGAACCGCGGCGATCTCTCGAGAATGATCTACCGCTCGGCGGCGGCGCTTACCATCGTGCTGAGCATCATCTGGTGCGTGCTGATAATCGTATTCGCCCCCTGGATCGCTAAACGGATCGCCCATGAGCCCGATGCAGTTGTTCCGATACGAATCGGCGCGCTCATCATTCCCTTTCTCGCCCTGAATCTGTATTACGGGGCCGTCTATCTCGCCGTTCAACGGGGCAAGCTCCGGGCGCTGATAACGCTCGCGCACGGATCGCTCCATCTCTGCCTTCCGATCGCCGCAATCCTCTGGAAACAAGAAATCGTTCCCGTGCTCATCGGCTTTCTGGTGGCGGAGATATTAGGCACGTTTCTTTTTGCGATCTTCTTTCACCGGAGGATCGTCTCCGGCATAAGCAAGACGGTCGGTCCGCTGGTGCGCGGCATACGGGAGGTAACCGGTTTCGGCATTTCCTTCTTCTTCGCCAATCTCGGATGGAACATGATCAACTCCGTGGACAAGCTGATGGTCAAATATTTCCTGCCGCTCGAGCACTACGGATTCTACTCGATGGCCTCACTCATCATCACGTCACTGAGCGTCGTTGCATCCACCTGGGGCGTCGCGCTCGTGCCGTCGCTCACCGTCGCGAGAGACTCGGGCGATCATGAACTGTTCAAAAGGCAGATCGATAACACCTCCCGCCTCGGATTTCTCGTTCTCGTGCCGGCCACGGCGGTTATCTTCGTACTCATCGGCGACGTCATGTCCGTCTTTCTCCCGAAATTCGAGCCCGCCGTCTCCGTTATCCGGATTCTCGTCTTTGTCGGATTCATCCTCATGTTCTGCCGCACGGGATGGGCCGCCCTCGTTTCGTACAATCGGGGCGGGGCCGCATCGACCGCATACATCATCGCCGCCGCATCGAATATCATACTCAACAGGATACTGATTCCATTATACGGCATCGAGGGAGCGGCGATCGCAACGCTGTCGTCCTACGTCATTCTTGCACTGATTTTTCAGGCGATGATGCACCGCATCACGCGTATGCGTGTCAGCTTGAAAAACTTCGTTCATCCACTCGTTATCTCCCTCGTTTTCCCCTTGATCGGGTTGCCGCTCGGAGGCTTCGGCCCGATTCAGCGCATCATCATCGTCGTTGTCGCCGGATCGGTCGTCTACGCCCTCCTCTCCCTCGTAACCGGATTGGTGGGAAAGAGCGACATCGCGGCGGTGCGGGAAGCGATCGAACACCGCTCGCACGTATTTCATGTCAGGCTCGCTCTTTTGTGCTTAAAATTGCTCGACGCCGTCAATTCGCGCATCGGCAAGCACAGAAACTGATGCCGCGAGCATCGCGGCCGGTACGGGAACGAACAACAACATGGCAACGACCGGTCAGCGGCTCGACAGCACACACCGACGGCTCGACAGCA
>CBDUQN010000047.1:0-23883 GCA_965369375.1 uncultured bacterium
TACGTTGTGGATGAGAGTGGCAACCGCACAGCGGTCGTGATTGACCTGTCGACCGATCCACTGGAGCAGGTCGAGTTGGTTTTCCAAGAGCTCGATAAATAAATGAAGCAGCGGGTGGGCTTGGCCCCCCCCCCCGCCGGGGCGCCGGAGGAGGAGCCGGCTCTTTTCCCCCCTACCTGCGATCATCCTAGGCGCAGGCGTTAATTCCTTTGACAGTTTGGCAAAAGTTCTCTATGTTAAAACTTGTTTCATTTGGTGTTCTGCCCCGGAAAAGCGGCAGGCGTAACGCTATTACCTTAATAACGAGGTGCGAATCTGGTGAGCGATCAAATCGGCTCTTCGTCCGAACATGTGAATGCAGAGGGTGCTGAGGTTGTAAAAGGTGGATTTTTCCAATCGCTGCTCGACATCATCATCGATCCGGTGAGCGTTTTCCGGCGCATCGCGGAGGGACTCACATGGTGGAAACCGGCTATCGTCGTTGCGGTTATAATGCTGATCTTTGGATTTCTATCCATGCCGATCCAGGAGGCCGCGATGAAGATGGGCATGGGGGGTGCGGACGAGGAACAGGTGGCTCAGGCGCTCGAGAAAATGGAGGCGTTCGCATGGATGCAGCCGGTCGGCGGCGCTGTTTGGGTATTCATCGTGATTCTCCTGTCTGCCGTGGTGGCACATCTCATGATCAGTCTCATCGGTTCTCAGGCCGATATGAAAAAGACCTTGAGCCTCGTCGCATTCAGCCGTCTCGTCATGGTTCTCGGGGACGTCTTCAAGTGGGTCGTATTAAAGCTCAGAGGCTTCGAAAATATCGAGTCGATGGCCGATCTCAGAGTGAACCTGAGTCTCAACGCCTTCTTTCCCGATATCGGGGATTTGGGATGGGCGTTCATTGACAGCGTCGGTCTCTTTCCCCTCTGGTATTTCATTCTGCTGATAATCGGCATCGCGACGATTTTCAAGGTATCGTGGAAGGCCGCTATTCTGCCCGTTGTGCCGCTCTGGGCGGGCCTTCTTGCCTGGAATTATTTTATCATTATTAAACTCGCCGGCGCAGCAGGTTGATAATTTGAATAGAAACAGGAGGTTATGTTGAAGAAGTACGGAATCGATCAGATCAGGAATATCGTTTTTGTCGGTCATCAATCCTCCGGGAAGACGACGGTTGCGGAGGCGATTCTCTACAATGCGGGAGTTATAACGAGGATTGGCAATATTCAGGACGGCAACACGGTGCTCGATTCTTCCCCCGACGAAATCGATAGAAAGATCTCGATCAGCACCGGTCTTGCGTTTTGCGAGGTTGCCGATTACAAGATAAATATACTCGACACTCCCGGTTACGAGGACTTTATCGGTGAAGTGCTTTGCTGCCTTCCCGTTGTCGAGGGAGGCGTGATCGTGGTGAGCGCGGACAGCAGCATCGAGGTGGGGACGGAAAATGCCTGGAGGAAGTTCGACGAGTACGGATTGCCGAGGATCGTCTGTGTGAACAAAATGGACAAGGAACATGCCGATTTTAACAAGTGTCTCGAAGAGGCGCAGAAGTATCTAGGGCGCAAGGTGATGCCGCTGCAGCTTCCGATCGGGTCTGGTGATTCCTTCAAGGGTGTAGTGGATATTCTGGAGAAGAAGTCGCTCGTATTCTCCGGTTCGGATGGGAAGTTCACCGAGGAGGATATTCCGGGCGACATGGCGGGAATGGTCGATGAATGGCGGCAAAAACTCATGGACTTTGCCGCGGAGGCCGACGACTCCCTTCTCGAGAAGTTTCTCGAGGGCGGCGAGCTTTCCGATGAGGAGCTCACCACCGGTCTCGCGGCCGGGTGTCTCTCGGGCACGCTCGCTCCTCTGGTGTTTACTTCCGCCACTGAGAATATCGGCATCAAGCAGCTCATGGACCTTGTCGTGTCGATGCTCCCCTCTCCGGCTTGGCGCAGTGAAGTAGCCGTTAAATCGGAAGCTTCGGGGGAATTCGAGAATATCAAATCGGGACCCGGCGAGCCGACCCTCGCATTTGTTTTCAAGGCATTATCAGAAAAACACATAGGAGATCTTTCATTGATAAAGGTTTATTCGGGGGAGATGAAGGTCGGTGAAGATCTCTACGATCCGAATTCGCGCTCCGCGGAACGAATGGGTCAGCTCTATTGCGTACAGGGAAAGAACAGGGTTGAAACGGATTCCATTCCGACGGGAGATCTCGGTGCGGCGGTAAAACTCAAAGCCGCCAAGGTGAATCACACCCTGTGCAACCGTTCCAATGCCGTTGTACTGCGCGGAATCGAATTTCCAGAACCGACGCTGCATACCGCCATCGAAGCGAAGGCGAAAGGGGATATCGACAAGATCAGCGGCGGTCTGGCACGGTTGAAAGAGGAGGATCTGACATTCTCCGTGAGGACGGACCCGGAGCTCAAGCAGACGGTGCTCTCCGGCCAGGGAGAGCTGCACCTCGATGTTATTCTCTCTAAGCTCAAACGGAAACACGGGGTCGAGGTGGATACCAAACCTCCGAAGATACCGTATCGTGAGACCATTACCTCAACCGCCCAGGCGCATGGAAAGTACAAGAAACAGAGCGGCGGCAGGGGGCAGTACGGCGATGTATGGGTGAAGCTCGAGCCCCTCGCGCGCGGTGGCGGTTTCGAGTTCGTTAATGCCATCGTCGGCGGCGCCATCCCGGGCAAGTATATCCCCGCAGTCGAGAAGGGTGTATCGGCTGCAATGAAGGAAGGTGTCGTTGCCGGTTATCCCGTCATGGATGTGAAGGTGACGCTGTACGACGGTTCGTTCCATAAGGTGGATTCTTCCGACAACGCGTTCAAGGTGGCCGGTTCTCTTGGATTCAAGAGCGCCGTCAAGGAGGCAAAGCCGGTTATCCTCGAGCCGGTAATGATGATCGAGGTTCGCGTTCCCGAGGAGTTCATGGGTGATGTTATGGGTGACCTCTCGATGCGCCGCGGAAAGATACAGGGTACCGAGCAGGAGGGGAAATCGCAGAAGATCAAGGCTCAGGCGCCCCTGTCCGAGTTGCACCGGTACTCCACCTCGCTTCGTTCTATGACGCAGGGAAAGGGGACGCACCGCAGAGAGTTCTCGCACTATGAGGAAGTGCCGCATGAAGTGGCCGCGAAGCTCATTGCAGCGGCGCAGTCCGAAAAACCTGACGAATAACGAGGTGGCGTGGTCTCAAGGAGGCTTTTGTGTCGGGACATTCCAAGTGGAGTACGATAAAGAGGAAAAAGGGGAAGGCGGATGCCGAGCGGAGCAAGATCTTTACCAAGCTGATTCGTGAAATCGTGGTTGCCGCCCGGGAAGGGGGCGGTGATCAGGAGACGAATTCACGGCTCAGAACTGCGATCCAGAATGCCCGTGAAAATAACATGCCCACCGGCAATATCGACAAGGCGATCAAGCGCGGCACGGGCGATCTGCAGGGCGTGAGCTACGAGTCCTGCACATTTGAGGGCTATGCGCTTGGTGGGGTGGCGGTTCTCGTCCAATGCCTCACGGATAACCGGAACAGGACGAGCGCGGATGTACGTCATCTCTTCACGAAGCACGGTGGACATCTCGGAGAACCGAACTCGGTGTCATACAATTTCGAGACCAAAGGGATCATCGTCATAGACGGTGCGGAGGCCGACGAGGAGAAGATTCTCGAGATTGCGTTGGAAAACGGCGCGGAGGATGTGCGTTCGGAAGCCGACGCATTCGAGGTTATTTGCGCGGCCAGCACCTTCGAATCCTTGCGTGATAAATATGCGAGTTCCGGGATTTCCTTCCAACTCGCCGAGATTTCCCTCTATCCCAAGTCGACCGTCAAACTGGAGCGGGACGAGGCGGTGAAGGTCCTCAAGCTCGTGAATGAGCTCGAGGATAACGATGATGTCCAGCGGGTGAGCGCAAACTTCGACATCCCCGATGACGTGCTCAAGGAAATCGAGGGAGAGGTATAGGCTCCCATCAGGCTGGTTCGTTCGTCGAGCAGCGTCTTGCTGATTTTATAGAAAGAGCAATTCAAAACGTAAGAGGTGCGTGCGATGCCCTTGACGGTCGGTATCGATCCGGGAAGCCGGGTTACGGGATACGGTGTCCTCGACCAGCGCGGCGGCGATATTATCTATATCGACTCCGGTATTATCAGGGTGCGAGGAAATAAGGCGCGGCCGCAAAGGCTTCTCGCCATCAAGGAAGGGCTCGACTCGATATTGATGAAATGCCGGCCCGAGGCGCTCGCGGTCGAGGAGATCTTCATGGCGAAAAACCCCAAGAGCACGCTCGCGTTGGGGGAGGTTCGAGGCGTCATTCTCCTCTCCGCAGCGCAGATCGGCGTCCCGGTTTACGAATATTCGGCGCGTGAAGTCAAGGGCAGTGTCGTCGGCGTCGGATCGGCTCACAAGAGCCAGGTAGCCGCCATGATAGGGAGATTGCTGGAGCTCAGTCACGAACCGGAAACCGAGGACGAGACCGATGCGCTTGCAGTAGCATTTTGTCACGTTCTCAAATCGATGGGGCCTCTCTGGAGGAAGTAAGTGATCGCATCGATTGAAGGCATTATTATGAGCCGGGATGGTAACCGGATTATCGTCGGCATCGGCGGTGTGGGTCTCGAGGTGTATGTTCCCTATCGGAAGCTCGATGATGTCGGTGGTGAGGGGAAAACGGTGCGGCTGAAAACATACCTCCACGTGAAAGAGGATTCGCTCACACTCTATGGATTTTTCGACGAGAGCGATCGGAGACTGTTTCGGGCGCTGCTCGGAGTGAGCGGTATCGGGCCGAAGGTTGCGCTTGCGATTCTCTCGGTGAGTGAAGCCGGAGAGCTCGCCCGCATGATTCACCGTGAGGACACTGCTGGGATTCAAGCCTTTCCCGGAGTGGGAAAAAAAACGTCCGAGAGGATCGTGCTTGAGCTCAAGGACAAGATAGATATAGAGTATTTCCTGCCCGCGGATGATGTCAAGATTGCTTCGATTGACCGCAGGCTCCTTGAAGAGGCGGTCTCAGCTCTCATGGGTCTCGGGCTTACGCGCGCGAACGCTGGCAGGGCGCTCGAGCGGGTGTGCATCGAAGATCTCGGAGATTCTTTCGGCGTAGAGGACGTTGTCCGCGAGGCGCTGAAGCCGGGTTCGTCCAAGCGCAAGAAGCAGGGGTGACGGTAACGTGTCGGATGGTCAGATTACCGATCCAAAGGTTTCTCCCGAGGAAATCCAATCCGAGTCTGCGCTCAGACCCAAGACGCTCAGTGAGTTCGTGGGTCAGACGAAGATCAAAGAGAACCTCACCGTCTTTATCGAAGCCGCCAAACAGAGAGAGGAGCAGCTCGATCACGTGCTCCTCTACGGACCGCCGGGCCTCGGAAAAACGACGCTTGCCCATATCATCGCCCGCGAGCTCGGCGCCAATATCCACATCTCATCCGGTCCGGTCTTTCAGAACGCGGCGGAGCTGCTCGCCATACTGACCCAGGTCGAGCGGTGCGATGTCGTATTCATCGACGAGATTCACCGGCTGAACAGGGTGATCGAAGAGCATCTCTACCCTGCCATGGAGGAGTTTCGATGCGAGCTCGTTGTGGACAAGGGTCCCCACGCCCGTCACTATTCCCTCTCGATAGAGCCTTTTACGCTCATCGGCGCCACGACGCGGGCGGGAATGATCACGCCGCCGATGAGAAGCAGATTCGGTGTTGTCGCGCGGCTCGATTTCTATACCTCGGAAGACCTTCTCAGGATCGTCGTGCGATCGGCGGGGCTTCTCGACATCGAGATTGACAACGACGGCGCCGTCGAGATCGCCGGGCGTTCACGGGGTACGCCGAGAATCGCGAACAGGCTGCTGCGGCGGGTAAGGGATTTCGCTCAGATAAAAGGGCAGGGCAAGATCGATCTCGAGATAGCGGACTACGCGCTCAAGATGCTCGAGGTCGACGACATGGGACTCAATGAAATGGATCGAAGAATCCTCCAGACGATCATCGAAAAATTCTCCGGGGGTCCGGTTGGAGTCAATTCCCTCGCCGTTGCCGTTAATGAAGAGGTCGAGACGATAGAGGATGTGTACGAACCATATCTCATACAGGAAGGCTTCTTGCAGAGATCGCAGCGGGGCCGTGTGGTGACGGAGTCGGCTTATAGGCATCTCGGAATCGAGGTGAATGGGAGCGGCGATTCTCAGAAAAGCTTCCTCTAACCGGTAATCTCCGATTGTCCTTACGCTCTATATAATGAAGCTCAGTGATTTCGATTATGACCTTCCCGAGAAATTGATTGCGCAGTATCCGCCGAAGGAGCGCGGTGAAAGCCGTCTGATGCTCCTCGATCGCGGCAGCGGAGAGGTTCGCGAAACACGCTTTGCAAACTTTCCCCGGTACCTGCAGGAGGGGGATCTGCTCGTCATAAACGAGACGAAAGTTATTCCAGCCCGAATCTTCGGCAGGAAAACTACCGGGGGAAATGTCGAGGTCTTTCTCGTACGGCGCACGGGCGATCGCGAATGGGAGGCGATGCTGCGTCCGTCGAAACGATTCCGCGGAGGCGATATCGTGCTCGTCGGCGATCAGGGATATCAGATCCGCATCGAGGAGCGTGTGATGCGGGGGGAATGGATTATCACCCTGCCCGGCGATATTGGGGAAGGCGAATTCATCGATTCGTTCGGGCATGTTCCCCTTCCTCCCTATATCAAACGAGAAGACGAACCCCATGATCGCGTGCGGTATCAGACGGTTTACGCAAAGCTTCCCGGTTCGGTAGCCGCGCCGACGGCGGGACTTCACTTCACCGATGATGTTCTCGGTTCGATCAAGAGGCGGGGGATAAACGTTCTGCCGCTGACACTTCATGTCGGACCGGGAACGTTCAGACCGCTCGATTACGAGGCGGTCGAGAAGAACAGACTGAAGCCGGAGCATGTTGTGATGAGAAAAAAGTACTGGCGGGAGATACAGGTAGCACGGAGAAACAGGCGAAGGGTCGTTGCGGTAGGTACAACGACGATGAGGGCACTTGAATCCCTCGCTATCGGAAGATTCGACGGGCTCGAGGAGCGGAGCGTGGATGGTGAGGTCTTCATTTCGGGATGGACGGATCTTTTTATCTATCCGGGATTCAAGTTCACGATAGTCGATGCCCTGCTTACGAACCTGCACCTGCCGCGCTCGAGTCTGCTGCTGCTCGTTGCGGCGTTTGCCGGAGAGGAGGGGACATTGAGGGCGTACAACTGGGCGGTCAAGCGGCGATTTCAATTCTACAGTTACGGGGACGCGATGTTTATACGATGATCGCAGCTCCTGCGCTATGCCGATTGTTTCGAGCAAGGATTTTTCGCAGTGTCTTTCAGTTTCGATCTCATAACCACCGATCCCAGCGGCGCGCGCGGCGGCCGTCTCGTTACCGATCACGGCGCCGTGGAGACGCCGGCGTTCATGCCGGTCGGCACGCAGGGTACGGTCAAGACGATGTCCTCGCGTGATCTCGAGGAGCTCGGTGCATCGATAATCCTCGCCAATACGTACCATCTCTATCTGCGGCCGGGCGAGAAAACGATTCGCGAAGCGGGAGGCATCCATCGGTTCATGTCATGGAACGGACCCGTTCTCACCGACAGCGGCGGCTATCAGGTATTCAGTCTCTCCGATTTGAGCCGTGTCAGCGACGAGGGGGTCGAATTCCAATCGCATCTCGACGGATCGAAACATCTCCTGACGCCCGAGAAGGTGGTGAATGTGCAGATGGAGATCGGCTCTGATATCATGATGGTCCTCGACCAATGCACGAGTTATCCGTGTGATCGTCCCACGGCTTCAGAGGCCGTCACGCGCACATCGCTCTGGGCCGGACGGAGCGTAGAGGAGGCGGGCACACGCATTCTTCGGGACGGGTACGAACGAGTTCTCTTCGGGATTGTCCAGGGCTCCGTTTATCCCGATCTGCGGGAACGATCGGCCACCGAGCTCCGAAAACTCGATTTTCCCGGTTACGCGATCGGGGGGCTCTCCGTCGGCGAACCGAAGGCAGAAACACTCGAAACGGTGGCCATGACGACCCCCCTGCTCCCGCCTGACAAACCGAGATATCTCATGGGCGTCGGTTTTCCCGAAGATATCGTCGAAGCGATCGAGCGTGGCGTAGATCTCTTCGATTGCGTCATGCCTACGAGGAATGCGCGAAACGGCACCGTTTTCACGTCACGGGGCAAGGTCGTTCTGAAGAATGCGGCCTACACGAAGGATTTCGGCCCGATCGATCCCGATTGCTCCTGTGAGACATGCCGCAGGTACTCGAGAGCGTATCTGCGCCATCTCTTCAACACGGGAGAATTGCTCGGTCCGAGACTGGCGACGTTTCACAGTCTCCATTTTTACTTGCATCTTCTTGCTGAAATAAGGCAAGTTATACGGGAAGGTTCCTTCCAGCAGTGGAAGGAAGACTTTTACCGGGTGTATAACACCAGTGGCAGGGACCGATGAATCGGTCCTCAAAGGAGGCGGAATGGTTTCATTATTGTTCGCGTTCAGTAATCCGGGGGGAACGGGGGAAGGGCCATCACTCTTTACCAGCTTCATTCCTATCTTATTGATTTTTGTTATTTTTTATTTTCTTCTCATACGCCCCCAGCAGAAGAAGCAGAAAAAGCACCATGAGATGCTCGGAACGTTGCACAGGGGTGACCGCATCGTCACCAACGGCGGTATGTATGGAACGATAGTGGATGTCAAGGAACATCTGCTCGTCGTTAAAATCGCCGATGATGTAAAGATAGAAATTGTGAAAAACGCCGTCGCAACCGTTATAGAGAAAAGAGAGGAATAGCCGCGTTTCGATCATCGGCGGCGGGTGCCTCGGGGTTTATGGCATGACATCTCTTGAATTGAAGATATACGGCAACAAGATCTTGCGATCCAAGGCCGAGCAGGTCGAAGATTTCGGAGACGAGCTCCGCCGGTTCCTCGATGAGATGGTCGAGACGATGATCGTCGAAGATGGTGTTGGATTGGCGGCGCCCCAGGTTGGTGTTTCGAAGCGCATCACGGTAATCAATCCCGAGCCAAATAGCGACAGTGCGCTTATAAAAATGATAAATCCTCGAGTCGTTTCCATATCGGAAGAGACGGATACACTGGAGGAGGGGTGTTTGAGCGTACCGGGGGTGAGGGGGCAGGTCGTTCGTTCCACCGCTATTGAGGTTGCATACCTCGACGAGGAGGGCAACGAGCATGCCATTGGGGTGGAGGGGCTCGTTGCGCGCATCATCCAGCACGAGCTCGACCACCTGAACGGTGTTCTTTTTGTAGATCGCCTCTCCCTGGCAAAGAGAATGATGATCAAACCGAAGCTTCGGGCTTTGAAGAATAGAAACGGCAGGGAGTAGTTCCATGGCGAGGGTAGTTCCATGGCGAGGGTAGTTTTTTTCGGCTCCCCCGAGTTCGCCGTTCCCTCATTGCGGGCGATGTTGTCAACCGAATACCGGCCGGTATTGGCCGTGACCCAGCCGGATCGACCTGCAGGCAGGGGGAAGAAAACAACCCCGACACCGGTCCGAGCCATTGCCGAATCCAACGAGATTCCCGTAAAGGTTGTCGAGAGCTTTAAACAGGGTGATGCGATCGAGTACTTGAAATCGCTCGAGCCCGATTTTCTCGTAGTCGTCGCATTCGGGCTGATCTTTCCGCCCGAGGTGCTCGGGATCGCCGCGAGGGGCAACATTAACGTTCATGCGTCTCTGTTGCCCGCCTACCGCGGCGCGAGCCCGATAAACGGGGCGATTGTGAGCGGCGACGCTTTTACCGGTGTCACGACGATGGAAATGGAAGATAAAATCGACTCGGGACCGATATATTTGCAGCGCATAGTGCCGATCGATCCAATGGAGGATGCGGGTAAGCTCTCCTTGAGGCTTGCAGAGGAAGGAGCATCATTGCTCCTCGAAACGCTCGCTGGTCTAGATGCCGGGATTGTAGGGCCGCTCCCGCAGCCGGAAGCGGGCGTGAGTTTCGCGCCCCGGCTCGAGAAGAAGGACGGATTCATCCCGTGGCGCAACGATGCGGTGAGCGTTCATAACCATATTCGGGGCATGAACCCATGGCCGGGGAGCTTCACTTTCTATCGTGGCGGTTATCTCAAGATCCACCAGGCGGAACCGTACGATATCGTTCCCCGGGCCGTTTCACCCGGAACGGTCATCGAGGCCGATGGAGATAGGATTCTCATAGCCTGTGGCAGCGGGAAATTAGCAATAAAGCGTCTGCAGGCGGAGGGGAAGCGTCCTCTTGACACCGAAGAATTCTTGCGGGGATTTCCACTCGAAGCCGGCGCGGTACTCGGGGCGCGGGAGTAGTCATGGAGAAAAAACGGGGGATATCGCCGATTGTCATGTACACGCTCATAGCGGGCGGCGCGTTCCTGATAGGCGTTATCATTTTCAACTCGATCATCATGCCGAGCCTCGTGGGCCGCAAGGATGTGGTCATTATTCCGGATATCGAGGGTCTGAGTCTGGCAATGGCCGAGGAAGTGTGCAGGGACCGGGGGCTGGAGCTCAATGTCATGGCGCATCGCAGTTCCGATGAGATACCGGAAGGGTACGTTATCGAACAGCGGCCGGGTCCGAGCGAAAAATTAAAGGAGGGGCGGTCCATTCGGGTTGTGATGAGCTCCGGCCACAAGATGGAGACCGTACCCGAGCTCGGTTCGAAATCGCTCAGGCAGGCGGAGCTGCTGCTCGGGAGCGCGCGGCTGATGAAGGGCCGGATAGTAAGGATCTTTTCGAATGAGACAGGGCAGAACAGCGTTCTGGCGACGAGCCCTCCGGCGGGAACGAGTATCCCCCGGAATTCGAGGGTGGACATTCTACTCAAGGTCTGCGGTGAGCCGAGGAAGTTTCTCATGCCCGATATCACCGGAATGGATCTTCCCTTTGTAAAAGAGAGATTGAGGAGGCTCGGGCTGGTTGTTACACGGATCATCAATCGCAGGGACGTGGAGAAGTTTCCCAATACGATACTGTCCCAGAATCCGGAATCGGGTTCGTTGATCAATGAGGGAGGAGAAATTGAGCTCGTTGTTTCGACGGTTGAATAAAGAGAGGGATTACATCGCAGTGGCGCCTTCCGTGCTTTCCGCCGATTTCTCCCGGTTGCGTGAGGATATAGCGGCTGCGGAAGCAGCAGGCGCTGACTGTTTCCACCTCGATGTCATGGATGGGGTGTTTGTTGAGAACATCACCTTCGGTCCGATGATCGTGGAGGCCATCGCGAAGCTCACGAGTCTCCCTCTAATCTCGCATCTCATGATTGTAGACCCGCTTACCCAGGTCGAAAAATTCGTGCAGGCGGGAAGCGCGCTGGTGAGTTTTCACTACGAGGCGTGTGACGGCGGCCACGAGGGCATTATCGATACCATCAGGGGCCTCGATTGTCTGACGGGGCTCGCCATAAATCCCGACACCCCGCTCTCGGATGTCGAGCACCTCCTTCCCTCAATCGATTGTCTAGTCGTCATGACGGTATTTCCCGGCCGCGGAGGGCAGGGTTTCATTCCTGAGGTTCTCTGCAAAATCGAAGAGGCCGTCCGCTTTAAGAATGATCTGGGCGCCCGTTTCGTCATCGAAGTGGATGGGGGAATAAAGCCCTCGAACGCCCGGCTGGTGATAGAAGCGGGAGGGCGGATGCTCGTTGCGGGCACCGCTGTCTTCAGGAGTGATGATTATGCGAAAGCGATCGCCTCCTTGAGGAGCCCCGCAGGCACCAAGGGCTAGGTATGTTGCGGAAGGAATGCGCGTTTTGCGGCAAACAGCCGGGCTCGATGCGCGGGGAATACATGGTTTGCGGCAGACGGCCGGGTGCCTTGCGCGGGATATGCATATTTTGGGGTAAACGGCCGGGCTCGTTGAACGGGGAACGGGCTGGCATGCTGCACGGTGTCTTATCCCACATCCACCTATTGATTTCACTTGCTCACCGTTTAAAATTTTGTTACTTTGAATAACTTATGGAAGTGGGTAAGAGTGCGTGTTTCAGGACCTCAGCAATAAGCTCGCTCGTGTCTTCAAGGAATTGCGAGGGCACGGGAAGGTGCGTGAGAATCACGTCAAGACGGCGATGCATGATGTCCGCAGGGCGCTCCTCGAAGCCGATGTTAATTATAAGGTTGTCAAGGAGTTAATCGCCCGTATCAGCGAGCGGGCCCTCGGGCGGAAGGTGCTGGACAGTCTTACCCCCGATCAGCAGATTGTAAAGATCGTCCATGAGGAGCTCATTCACATTCTCGGGGAAAGTCCTGCTCCCTTCAAGCTTTCCGGATCTCCCGCGGGTGTAATGATCGTCGGTCTGCAGGGGTCCGGTAAGACGAGCTTCGCGGCGAAGCTCGCCGTTCATGCGGTGAAAAAGGGGCGGAGCCCCCTGCTCGTAGCCGCTGATATATACCGTCCTGCGGCGGTAGAGCAGCTCAAGGTCCTTGGGCGACAGATTCGCGTCCCGGTATATGAGAAGGGCACCGAGGTCCCTGTGACGGATATCGTGAACGGCGCTCTCAGGGAGGCGAAGAAGAATCTTCACGATACTCTGCTCGTGGATACGGCGGGTCGGCTTCACATCGACCGGGAGATGATGGCGGAGCTCACCGCGGTCAAGAAAGTTCTGGGTCCTGAAGAGGTGCTCCTTGTTCTCGATAGTATGACGGGGCAGGAAGCCGTAACTGTTGCGAAAGAGTTCCACGAGGAGATCGATTATTCCGGTGTCGTGTTGACCAAGCTCGATGGGGATACGAGGGGTGGAGCGGCGCTTTCCGTTGCCGCGGTCACCGGGGTTCCGATCAAATTCGTCTGTGTCGGGGAAAAGGTCGACGATCTCGAGCCGTTTTATCCCGATCGCATGGCGGGTAGAATCCTCGGGATGGGTGATGTGCTTTCGCTCATCGAGAAGGCCCAGGATGCGATGGAAGTCGAGAAGGCGCAGGAGCTCGAGCGAAAGATCAAGAAGGAGACCTTATCGCTCGAGGATTTTCTCGACCAGCTCCAGCGCTTGAAAAAGATGGGGCCCCTCGAGCAGATTCTCGGGATGATACCCGGTTTCAAGATGAAGGGGGCGCTCTCTGCGGACGTCGGCGAGAAAGAACTCGGGAGGATAGAGGCGATCATCAATTCTATGACGGTTGAGGAGAGAAGGTACCCAACCATAATCGATGGTTCGAGGCGCCGGCGCATAGCCCGAGGGAGCGGAACGAGCGTGCAGGATGTTAACCGCCTGCTGAGTCAGTTCCAACAGATGAAGAAGATGATGAAAAATTTTTCTAAATTATCAGGCAAGCTACCGATGAATTTTCCAACAGCTTAGGTGTTGCAATGAAGGTACCATTGTATTGGAGGTAAACGTTGGCAGTTAAGATCAGACTCAAGAAAATGGGATCGAAGAATAGGCCGTTTTACCGTTTTGTCGCCGCCGATGTGAGAAGCCCGCGGGACGGTCGTTTCATCGAAATACTCGGTTACTATAACCCCCTGACCGATCCTCCCGACCTCAAGTTCGACGAGGACAAGGTATACAAGTGGCTCGATAACGGTGCAGAACCGACTTCGAGCGCGGAACAACTCATGCGTAAAGCTGGATTGATCGAGAAGTGGCGTCTTCTCAGGGCGGGTATGAAGATTTCCGAGCTCGATGCGAAGCTCGAGGAGCTCAGGGCTAAGCAGCCGCAACCTCAGCCGAAAACCGAGAAAAGGAAAGTTTCCAAGAAGAAAGCCGCTGCAGCGGTTAAGGAAGAGGAGGAGAAAGCGGTTGAGGCACCGGAGGAGGACACCGCCGAGAAGGGTACCTCGGAGACTGAAACGGATGACGAGGCGAAGGAGCCTAAGGAAGTAGCCGGGGAGGAGACCGAGGCGAAGGAGCCCAAGGAAGTAGCCGGGGAGAAGACCGAGGCGAAGGAGCCTAAGGAAGTAGCCGGGGAGAAGACCGGGGCGAAGGAGCCCAAGGAAGTAGCCGGGGAGAAGACCGAGGCGAAGGAGCCCAAGGAAGTAGCCGGGGAGAAGACCGGGGCGAAGGAGTCTCCGGAGGAATCAGGTTCGAAAGACGCGGAACCCGAAGCGGAAGACAAAAAAGAGAAATAAAGCAAGTTAATTCACTGGAGGCTCAAATATTATTTTATGAAAGGAACTTGAAGTCACGTGAGTGTTGATAAAATAAGCACAATGGTACGCCGGGTTTGCGAAATGCTCGTTGATAAGCCGAAGTCGATCAAGATCAAGGAAGAAATGCGCAACGATACCCATATAATCGTTCTCTCCGTTGATAAAGCGGATTTAGGAAAGGTGATCGGCAGGAACGGCCAAACGGCGAAGGCACTGAGAGCGCTTGTCAACGCCGGCGCGACGCGTATGGGTGACAGGGTGCTCCTCGAAATTCGTGAATGAGCAACGCAATGACTGAAACTACCGTAAAACTCGGCGCGGTCGTGAAAGCGGTCGGCATGAAGGGTGAAGTGAAGCTCAATCCGGGACCCGATTTCTGGCCGGGAGCGCTCGATGCCGCGGAACTCGCCCTTGTGTCGAAGGGCGCCGTTCAGAAAATGGTCCATGTCGAAAGGTTCCGGACAAAGGGAAGGACGTTTATTTTGAAGCTCGATGGCTTCGAAACGATCGATGATGCCGAGTCGGTCGTCGGCTGCGATATCGAGATCGAAATGGACGATCTCGATGATTCAGCAAAGCCTGACACGCTGTTGCCTTTCCAGGTAGTCGGTCTCTCGGTACGTCTTCCTGATGGAAGCGTGCTCGGACGGGTCGTCGATCTGCTTTTCG
Source organism: uncultured bacterium (assembly GCA_965369375.1). Lineage (GTDB taxonomy): Bacteria > Krumholzibacteriota > Krumholzibacteriia > Krumholzibacteriales > Krumholzibacteriaceae > CBDUQN01. Next base: position 14,800 of record CBDUQN010000047.1, read on the forward strand.
GGAAGGGACAGAACTGTTTCATCGTGGAGAGTGAGGAAGAGCGGTTTCTGATTCCCAACGTTCCCGGGATCGTGCTGAAGACGGACCTGAAAGCGGGAATCATCGAAGTGGATCCGCCCGACGGATTACTCGATATCAGGTGGTAACGGGTGGGGTTGTGGAGATATATTTCATAACGATATTTCCTGATGCGTTCAATGCTATTCTGGAAACAGGAATTCTCGGAGTGGCAGCAAAGAAGGGAGCCGTCAGGTACCATGTCGTTAACCTGAGAGATTTTGCGGAAGACAACTACGGTTCCATCGACGATTATCCGTACGGCGGTGGTCCGGGAATGATACTCATGGCGTCGCCGATCGTCAAGGCGGTCGAATCAGTGACCTCTCCCGGTGAGGGTGACGGTACATCTGTTGTGTTATTGTCCCCATGCGGGAAGGTTTTCGACCAGCGGGCTTCAATACGGTTGGCCCGGAAGGAAAAAATCGTGTTCATATGCGGAAGATACAAAGGTGTGGATCAGCGCGTGAACGATCTCGTTGTAACCGATATCATTTCTATAGGAGACTATATCCTGAGTGGAGGGGAACTTCCATCCCTAGTTGTAGCTGATACCGTCGTTCGCAACCTTTCCGGGGTTCTCGGTGACGAACGCTCGCGGGAAACCGACTCATTCTCGGCGGGACGGCATTTTTCGCTCGATGCGGCCTATTATACGCGGCCGGAGGAATTCAGAAGCTTGCGGGTTCCCGAAGTGCTTCTTTCGGGAAATCACGCGAAGATAGACGAATGGAGAAGAGAATCGGCACAGGAACGCACGCGCCGATACCGTCCCGATCTCATCGAACGCAAGAAAACGAATAACGGAATAATTGAAGATTAAGGAGGAACCATGGATATTCTCGATCAGATCTCGGCAAAACAAATCAAAGAACAAGTTCCGAAGTTCAACGTCGGCGATTCCGTTCGCGTGGATGTAAGGGTAATCGAGGGAGGGAGAGAGCGTGTGCAGGCGTTTCAGGGAACTGTGATTCAGCGTAGGGGCGGCGGAATACGGGAGACGTTTACCGTTCGCAAGATAAGTCAGGGGATCGGTGTGGAGCGGGTGTTCCCCCTTCACTCTCCCAATGTAACCAATGTCAAGGTATTGAGAAGAGGCAAGGTGCGGAGAGCGAAACTCTACTACCTGCGCAAACTCAAGGGAAAAGCTGCACGCATCACCGAGAAGACGTAGCGCAAGGGGGAGGAGAGTGCCGTCCCGGATCACGTTCGAGGTTCTCGTTCGGTTCGATTCCAACCATCTGAGCTCTCGCTCACGATTCATTGCAGGAGTTGATGAGGCGGGACGTGGCGCGCTCGCCGGTCCTGTCGTCGCGGCCGCGGTGATATGCAAGCCCCATGAAACCCTTTTGAGGGTGCGGGACAGCAAGATGCTGTCGGAACCGGTGCGAGAGGAGCTTGCCGTGTTGATTCATGATCGATGCATCAGCTACGGGGTGGGGATTGTCGAGCCGGGTGAGATCGATCGGGTGAATATATTGAACGCAACGCTGCGGGCGATGAAAGAGGCTGTTGAAGCGCTTCAACCGGCACCCTGTCTCGTCCTCGTGGACGGGAGACATGTTCCGGAGCTCGCGATTCCGGCGCGGGCGATCAAGGGTGGAGACAGGAAGAGCTTCGCCGTCGCTGCAGCTTCGATAATCGCAAAGACTGCGCGTGACGCAATCATGCGAAAATTGGCGCTGGAATTCCCCGATTACGGTTTCAAACGAAACAAGGGCTACGGAACAAGAGAGCACATCAGGGCGATAAGCGAGAAGGGGCGCACCGCATTTCACAGGCGGAGCTTCCAAATTCGTTCTCTGGATGAAGGGAGTGGTGGTGATGGAAGGGAACGCAAAACCGGGAAGGATCGGCGAAAGAATAGCGGCCGATTACCTGATGCTCAGAGGGTGCAGGATAATCAGGAGAAATTATCGCTGCGGACATCTTGAGGTAGATTTGATCGCCGATGAAGGCGGGTGTCTCGTTTTTGTGGAGGTCAAGACGCGAACGAGTGACACATTTGGGGAGGCGATCGGGGCGGTGAGTTCGCAAAAACTCGCCAGAATCAGGAGAGCGGCGCGACACTTCCTTTCAACGTATTGTGGGACTTGCTGTTACAGCGAATTGCGATTCGATCTTATTGCTATTGACCTTCGAGCCGGCTGCGATACGATGATCCTCAGGCATGTGAAGGGGATACAATAGAAAAAAGCTTGATTTCAAATGCATAGCAATCTATTTTATTTATGCGACTTTAAGAAAACGAAAGTGTAAGGAGGAGTCCGGGTGATTGTTAGGAGATACGCTCTTTTTGCTCTTGCTATTGTTTTGATCCTCTCCGGCTGCAGCTGGAAGGAGAGGGTTACGAGGGATATTCCCATTCAGGATGCGGACATGTTATGCGAGAAATTCATGGGGAGAGCCGCGTGGACGAGATCGCTTCTCATCGATCTCGGTCCTGAGGGAATCATCGACCGTGATACCGAGGTCGAGATCGTGAATCTGGAGTTGCACTGGACGGGCGCCGTCACGGTGAAGGGTCCGAACAATCGTAAGGTGACCCAAGCACTCGAACTCGAAAGGCCGCTCACCGCGGATGCCGTCGAACAGAAGCTCGACCGGTTGTTCTGGTTCAAAAAGCCCGAGTACCGCTACCGCATGAACCTCAGAAAATTCGGCAAGAAATCAGCCAAAGCGATATATCAACATGAGCTCTTCAAGGGGATGAAACGTGATGCAGCCATCGATTCATGGGGCTTCCCTGACGAGATGAACAGCAACGAGATGGGTGGTGTTCTCTATGAGCAGTGGATTTACAAAGATGCCCGCCAAAAAGGCAAGAAACGCTATCTATATATCAGGGATGGAATCGTAGATAACTGGGAAGAATAAATTATATCCCTCCCCGCTCGTTATTCTAACGCCATTGATTCACCGGGTATCTTTGTTCGCCGCACGTCATCGATTCGCCAGGCATTTTGTTTCCGCTCGTCCTTGATTCACCAGGTATCTTTGTTCGCCGCACGTCATCTATTTGTCAGGAAATATTATTTCCAAGCGCCGTTTCTTCGCCAGCCATTGATATTTTAGGCAAAAAAACGTCCCCGCTGGAACGTGGTGGTCACCCTGGGAAGCTCTCTATCAATATAGAGTTTGAGCCCGCGGTTTTATTTTAATCCAGGTATAACCTTCCTCACCATTTCAGCAGGGACCTCCATAACAATTATATCTTGATTCTACAAACCTGTCAACGTTCAGGTATTGTTAATAATTAGTGCAGAATCTCCTTACATTTTGAAACTGATACATGTTTGAACAAGATATGCTTTAATTATAACGTTAAACATCAATAGATACCTATATCTTGTTAATATTTATGGCTGTTAGCAGCCTGCAGCAATTTCAATTCAATATTTTATTAATTTTTTAGGGGTATCTACCTATGGTTTCTTAAAGAGCGATGTCTTGTAACGTTTGTGGGATCGTGAGAAGTAATCAAGAGTGAGTTTGCGCGCGGAACCACTGAGCGCAAAGATCGCAATCAGGTTGGGGATTGTCATGAGTCCCAGAGCGGTGTCGCCGAATCCCCAGACGATCTCCAGCGAAAAAACTGCGCCGAGAAAATGAATGATACAAAAAACTATACGGTAGGGAATAATTGCACTCGATCCGATAAGATACTCGATGCTCCTGTCCCCGTAATACGACCATGAAATAGCCGTAGAGATGGCGAAGAGAAACACGGCGATCGTCACGATATAGTTCCCCCAGTTACCGAGCGGAGAAAGCCCTCGCTGGAAGGCCCACGCGGTGAGCGGCGAGCCGTTCTGAAGGTACTTCCCGCGTAGCTCGATATCGTCGTTCGGGATTGTGACTCCGTCTTTGTTATGAAAAATAAGATTACCCTCATCATCGACATTAACGGTTCCATTGAAGCGTTCTTCCTTGGCGTCGGTCACAAAATCTCTGAACTCATCGCCTATGTAAACGATTTCCGGATCTTCGACCACGCTCGAATTCTTCACGAACAAGATACCGTCTGTTTTGCCGAATGATACCGCGAGCTCACCGATAAACTTGTCTTCGTCCAGAATCTCCCCGTTTTTCTGGAGCGTTCCGTCCCGATTCAATACAGAAATCTCGTTTTGCTTTTCGAATGTTACGCTGTCATATTTCTTGTCTTTCCAGACGCCGACAGTGACGATGACGAGTCCGGTCAGCGTGCAGATCAGGAGGGTGTCGATGTAGGGACCGAGCATTGCAACGAGGCCTTCGCGTACCGGTTCCTTTGTCTTCGCCGCCGCGTGGGCGATCGGCGCGCTTCCCTGGCCGGCCTCATTCGAGAAGAGACCGCGTTTGACGCCCCATACGAGCGTAAAGATAAACGTCGATCCGACGAAGCCGCCGATACCGGCTTTCGGTGTAAATGCGTCATGGATTATCGTCTGAAAAGCCTCCGGTACGAGTCTCGCATTGATAAGCAAAACGCTAATGGCACCGATGAAATAAATAGCCGACATAATGGGAACGAGACGGCTTGCGACCATGCCGATACGCTTAATACCACCAATAATGACCAGGCCGATGATGATCGCCATACCTCCCCCGGTGATCCACGTCGGTATTCCGAAATCGCTGCGAAAGCTGTCAGCGACGGTGAACGCCTGTACTGCGTTCCCGCTGCCGAATGAGGAGATAACGGCGCATATGGCGAACATGACGGCGAGGAACTTCCAACGCGGACCGAGTCCCTTCTCGATATAGTACATCGGCCCTCCCGATATCACGCCGTCCTCGTGGATCTGCCGGTACTGCATCGAGAGTGTGCATTCGACGAACTTCGAGGTCGTACCGAATATCGCCGTCACCCACATCCAGAAGAGCGCGCCCGGGCCTCCGTAATGGATTGCCGTGGCGACACCGGCAATGTTGCCGATTCCGATTGTCGCCGACAATGCTGCAGAAAGCGCCTGAAAATGGTTTATCTCGCCGGCGTCTTCCGGATTGTCATAGTAGCCGGCAATGACGGCGAGGCTGTGCCCGACCTTTCTCAGTTGTATGAACCGCATTCTGATGGTGAGAAAGATCCCCGTGCCTATCAGGAGGACGACGATATAGGGGAGGGCTGCCGGTATTTCCCAAACGTACTTGTATACGAAGTCTATTACAGATTTCAAGACATCCATAGGGTTCTCCAGCTGGATTTACAGCGATCCTGATCTATGTGCGTTTCGATTATCAAGAACCACCTATAATAAGAAATATTATCAAGATGATAATACACGCCGGACAAGCGAATTTGAGCATTATGTCGAGTACGGGCATGATGCGATCGCAGCCCGGGTAGCCTTCCCGTATTTCCTCAGCGGCCTTTTTGATTTTCCATACCCAGGCGAAAAATAACGATATAAACAAAGCGCCTACGGCGAGCATGAAATTGCCGAAGATCCAATCCATGAGCCCGAGAAAGCTCATCTTCACGAGCGGGAGCTCTCCGAGCCAGGGCACCATTCCCTGAGAGAGAACCGACGGTATGCCGAGGCAGCAGCTGACCAGGGCGACTATCCAAACGGCGATCCGCCGCCGCTTCTTCTTTTCGTCGACCAGATATGCCGTAGCGACCTCTAATAGAGAAATAGTGGATGTTAACGCCGCGATCGAAAGCAGGAGAAAAAATGTCGCGCCCACGATATTCCCGCCCGGTATCAGGGCGAAAATCTTCGGCAGAACTATGAACACAAGACCGGGTCCCTCAGCCGGATCGAGCGACATCGCGAACAGAGCGGGAAAGATCAACAGCCCTGCGAGGAATGCGATGAACGTATCGAAGAAGGCTACATAGCAGCCCGAGGTTACGATATTGTCGCGCTTTGACAGATAACTGCCATATGTGATCATCGCGCCCATTCCAAGGCTGAGCGAGAAGAAGGCCTGCCCGAGCGCTGCAAGAATCGTTTTACCGGTCACCTCGCTGAAATCCGGTTTGAGGTAGAATGTCAATCCCTTGCCCGCCCCCTCGAGCGTTACCGACCGGATGATGAGCACGAACAGCAGCAGCAGAAGTATGGGCATGAGGATCTTCGACCACCGTTCGATGCCGTTTCGTATCCCTCCCTGCACAACGACGACGGTGAGAATAAGAAAAACTAGAAAGAGCGGGAGTACGAGGAACGGATTTGCCGTGAAGGCGCTGAATTCCGTGGTGTTTTTTATAAGAGTTTTTACGATGTAGCCGATCGTGTATCCCGCAAGGACCGAATAGTATGACAGGATGAATACGCCCGTGATCACACCCATGTAGCCGATGAGCTTCCAGGGGGTTCCCGGACTAATGGTGTCGAAGGCGCCGACGGGATTCCGGCGGCTGAAGCGTCCGATGGTGAGTTCCGCCACCATGATGGGCACGCCGAGCAGCAATACGCAGAGGAGGTAGAGTACGAGAAACGCCGCCCCGCCGTTCTGCCCAGTCACATAGGGGAAGCGCCAGATGTTGCCGAGCCCTATTGCCGAGCCAGCCGCCGCGAGGATGAACCCGATCTTTGAGCTCCATTCCCCCCGTTCATGGCCCGTCTCGCCGCTTGTCAATAAGATCCCTCCCTACCATATGTCTGCCGGTATGGTAATCCGATGAGCGGATTTCGCACGGCACAAGTTATCAAACAACTTACCGCAATTATGCAAAAGCAGGCAATGTTTTTTTCATCACTTTTTCGCTGCAATCACCTGCGCATCTGGGCGAGATAGAGCCCGGCGAGAACCACGGCGCCTCCAAGCAGGAAGAATCGGGTGACCTCCTCGCCGTAGAACATCCAGCCGAAGAGCGCCGCCAATGGAGGATTGAGGTATATGAACGATGCAACCGAAGTGGCCGGGAGGTGCTGGAGACCGAGATTCCATATCCAGAAGCCGACAATGGTACATAAAACACTCAGGTGGGCGAGAGCTATCCAGTGTGTCGCTTCCATCGAAGCTACTTTGAGAAAGAAATTACCGTCTAAAGAAAATAAAAACGGCACCGTGCCTATAACAAGAGAAAGATAGGTCACCGTAAGCGGAGAGTATTTCTTTACCAGGCCTTTTCCAATTATAGTGTAGAGCGACCAGCTGAGCGGCGCGAGGGATGCGATGAGCGCATAGCGCAGCTCGGCGTGGGATATCCCCGTCACATTGCCGAGACCGACCTTGCCCCACCTGATTACGACATAGAGTCCTGCGAACGCCAGGACGACGCCGATAACTCTCCTGAGCGGCACCTTTTCTTTGAGAAACAGTATCGCGAGGATGAGCGTTATGAGCGGCGCAAGTGTCGTGATCAGGGCCGCGGCGCCTGGTTTGATCTCGCTCTGACCGAGATAGAGAAAATAATTATACCCGGCAACACCGAAGAGTGACATCGCTGTGATACGCACCGGCGCCTCGGAGAATATCTTCGCGCTTTCCTGAAAGGCTTTCTTGCTCTTTGAAAGGTAGATGACGCAGAAAAGGGCGACGGGGAGATACCGGGCGGTCACGAGCTCCACCGGTGAGAAGATCTCCCGCAGGTGTTTTATCGCTGTAAACGAATTAGACCATATGACAAAGAGCAGCACGAGGAGCATCCGCACCGCGAAGGGCGAAATCGTCTCTTTTGATCCACCTGAAGGCACGACAAGAAATCTCACTCAAGCTTAAGTAGTGACTTGAAACGATTGGTCTATATATGATATAATAATATATCATAGGGCGACAAGCTTTGCATCAGTCGGGTGGACAACTGGAAAGGATGTGAGGATGATGGTCAAACGTCTGATACTTCTACTGCTTCTGGCATCTCTCGTGAGTACGGCATCGGAGGCGGTGACCATCCGCAGAGGGAAGAAGGGGAGAAAATACCTGCGCCGCTTTTCCCTCCGTGAGAATCTCGTGAATGACAAGGCCTGGGTGTACGACGAGTACGGATGCCCGTTCCACCGTATAAGCTACAGGGAGTACGGTACACGACGTGAAGTCTGGACCTACTACGAGCAGGGATTGGAGTTTCAATTCGATATAGACTCCAATCTGATCAAGAAGAGGCGCATCAAGCCTGAAAACAGGAGAGAGAGGTTCGAGCGGTATACCGCTCGCCCGATACGGTCGAAATACTAGCCAGTATCGATATTCGGGGCGTGAGGAGTGGGCTGGGCACCTCGAACGAGAAAGAGGGGCGTTAGGAAAGTCGTTAGTACTCGCCGGTCCTGATGGATGAATCCGGAGCTTAATCAATACCTGCGGGTTTTATAGAAGCCAATCCACTAAAACGCTTTCCAACGTCCCCTTCTCGTATAGGTGATTCCCGAATGTAGCAGGCCGATAATCGGCCTGCTATTATATTTTAGAGGAATTATGGTCTCTCGAGCGGTTTTGACTACGACAGATTATTTTTTCTCTTTTTCTGTCTTTGGTTTCTCTGATATTGAAGGACTCTTTTCCGCCGCTTCCTTTTTCTTGAAATCATCGCTCCGGTAGTCGGTTCGGTAAAAGCCGCTTCCTTTTAGAATATGGCCCACCGGATAGATTACACGGTAGATCTTCCCCCGGCACTTGGGGCAGCGTTTTCTCGGTGGGGCGGTAATCTTCTGTTCGATCTCGAACTCATGACCGCATTTTTCACATTCGTAATGGTACACGGGCATGGGGCTTCCTTTCGCACCGGATACTGAATCGCCGATATTATAATATGTTGGAAAAACATAGTAACTGTCCGGTGATAAATCAATACAAAGTTTAAGCCTTGTTATGATATAAAACTTTCTTGAGATCCCGTTGCGACGGCGATAACACTTAAATTCCAATGAAACGACCTTGTGATCATATTAAAATTCGCAGGTATCGCCTTACGATCATATTTTAATTTAACCACCGCAAACCCACGGATGTGAGTCCGTGGATGAAGTGATTTAATTTCCCCCTGACTAACCCCTAAAACCCCCGTTTCTTATAGTTATTTAAATACACATATAATAGCCTTACGATAAACATGAAATATTAGTTAATTTCTTTCTTGACAGGTATTTAGAGCAC